>NZ_QETJ01000022.1:0-52691 GCF_003105095.1 Pseudomonas sp. NDM
CGAAGGCTGCGATCTTTTGACTTTGACTTTGAAGATCAAAAGATCGCAGCCTTCGGCAGCTCCTACAGGGGTTATGCGATCAACTGGCGGGTGGCGAGCAGCAGGAGAAAATGCATGGGATAAAGCGCATACGCCCAGCGCCGCATCGGTGGTGGCCGGACATGTCGCCCATGTCGCAACAGGAACATTCCAAGCATCGGCGCAAACAGACACGTCGCCAGACCGAGCATCGCCACGCTGTTGCCGAACCGCGCCGATTCGAGCAGCACTTGCCATTGGTTCGCAGCCAGACAAACCAGCCCGGGCAACAGACTGAGATACCACGGCCGGCGAAAGACCAGCAGCATCGCCAACGGCAGCAGCACGCCGAAGAAACCGAACATCAGTCGATCTGAAAAAACCATCGCGACCACCAGCGCGGCCAGTGCGAGCAATCGCGACACTGACGCAGAGTCCTGCCAAGCGCGCGCCACCAGCAGGCCGAGCGCCAGCGTCGGCATCACGTTCAAGGTGTCAGGTTCGGGTATGTACAAGCGATAAGGGATTTCGCTGACGGCGCTGAACAGCAACAGCCAGCCCAGATAGCGCCACTCCATCTTGCGCGAACCGTCGCGTGCCAGGTTCGCCGCCATCGCCAGGCAAAACCAAGGAAACGCCAGGCGCCCAGGCACATACAGCCAGTCGACGGAGAAGCCGACATATCGCAGGTGATCGAGCAACATGCTCAGCAGCGCCAGCCACTTGAGCAGATCCAGGGCACCGTCGCGTTGGCTCAGGTGCATAATCGGCCCATAAACTGGTAATTTTCTGCACCCGACATCACATGTGCTCCCCGGAAGATCTTCGGTAAAGTGCGCATCCTCATTG
This sequence comes from Pseudomonas sp. NDM, assembly GCF_003105095.1. Lineage (NCBI taxonomy): Bacteria > Pseudomonadati > Pseudomonadota > Gammaproteobacteria > Pseudomonadales > Pseudomonadaceae > Pseudomonas > Pseudomonas sp. NDM. The sequence goes on from NZ_QETJ01000022.1 coordinate 868, forward strand.
ACCACGAGCCTTCACAAGAGTCTCGATTACGGAAGCCGGCCATGACCGACAAGAGCCAACAATTCGCCAGCGACAACTATTCCGGTATCTGCCCTGAAGCCTGGGCCGCCATGGAGCAGGCCAACCACGGCCACCAGCGCGCTTACGGCGACGATGAATGGACCGCGCGCGCGGCCGATCATTTCCGCAAACTGTTCGAAACCGACTGCGAAGTGTTCTTCGCCTTCAACGGCACCGCCGCCAACTCGCTGGCCCTGTCGTCGCTGTGCCAGAGTTACCACAGCGTGATCTGCTCGGAAACCGCCCACGTTGAAACCGACGAATGCGGCGCTCCGGAATTCTTCTCCAACGGCTCGAAGCTGCTGATCGCCGGCACTGAAAACGGCAAGATCACCCCGCAATCGATCCGCGAAGTGGCGCTCAAGCGCCAGGACATTCACTACCCGAAACCGCGCGTGGTAACCCTGACCCAGGCCACCGAAGTCGGCAGCGTCTACACCCCGGAAGAAGTCCGCGCGATCAGCGTCACCTGCAAGGAGCTCGGCCTGCACCTGCACATGGACGGCGCACGCTTCTCCAACGCCTGCGCATTCCTCGGCTGCTCGCCTGCCGACCTGACCTGGAAGGCCGGCGTCGATGTGCTGTGTTTCGGCGGCACGAAGAACGGCATGGCGGTGGGTGAAGCGATCCTGTTCTTCAACCACAAACTGGCCGAAGATTTCGACTACCGCTGCAAACAGGCCGGGCAACTGGCATCGAAAATGCGCTTCCTGTCGGCACCGTGGGTCGGCATTCTGGAAAACGACGCCTGGCTCAAATACGCCCGCCACGCCAACCACTGCGCGCAACTGCTGGCAGAACTGGTCAGCGATATCCCCGGCGTCGAGCTGATGTTCCCGGTGCAGGCCAACGGCGTGTTCCTGCAACTGTCCGAGCCGGCAATCGCCGCCCTGACCGCGAAGAACTGGCGCTTCTACACCTTCATCGGCAAAGGCGGCGCACGCTTCATGTGCTCGTGGGACACCGAAGAGGAGCGCGTGCGCGAACTGGCGCGCGATATTCGCGAGGTGATGTCGGCCTGATCCCAAACCGGCGGATTGATCGCAAAAGCGATGCCCCTCACCCTAGCCCTCTCCCGAGGGAGAGGGGACTGATTGGGGGATGCTCAAGGATTATGCCGACCTGAACGTGAAGTGTTGAATCCATAATCGACTCGGTGTCTCAGGTCGATGCAAAGCGACAGACACCTCGGTCAGCTCCCTCTCCTTGGGGAGAGGGCTGGGGTGAGGGGCGAGCCGGACGCAGCCCCTTCGCCTCACTCAGAACTCGATCCGTACGTCGCCTTTGGGCACGCTGCAGCACGACAGGATGAACCCCTCGGCCTCATCCTCCTCGGTAATCCCGCCGTTGTGCTCCATCTCCACTTCGCCCCCAAGTTTCAGCACCTTGCAGGTCCCGCAAATGCCCATGCCGCAGGCTTTCGGGATCATCAGGCCGAGCTTGGCTGCTGCTGCGTGGACGGTTTCCCCCGGTGCCACGCGAATGCTTTTACCGGAAGCGGTGAATTCGACCTGATGCAGATCCGCTGCGTCGATTTCCGGTGCATCGGCGGCTTGTTCGGCTTGCTCCACCGCGTCGGCACGCGCTTCCGGTGGCGTGGCGCCGAAGGATTCTTCGTGGTAGCGCGACATGTCGTAGCCAGCCGCTTCCAGCAGGCGTTTGACTGCGGTCATGTACGGCGTCGGGCCGCAGCAGAACACTTCGCGCTCGAGGAAGTCCGGAACCATCAGTTCGAGCATCTTGTGATTCAGGTAACCGCGATAACCGGCCCAGGGCTCACCGAGGCCATGCTTTTCACAGATCAGGTGCAGGCTGAAGTTGTCGATCCGCGACGCCATGTGCTCGAGTTCGCGGTGGTAAATGATGTCTTTCGGCGAGCGTGCGCTGTGCACGAAGGTCATGTCGACGTTGGCGTTGGTGTCGTAGAACCAGCGCGCCATCGACATGCACGGGGTGATACCGACGCCGCCGCTCAGATACAGGACTTTCGGGCTCGGGAAGTCGATGGCGTTGAACAGCCCGACCGGGCCGTGCACTGCCAGCTCCTGACCTTCATGCAGGGTGTCGTGCAACCAGTTCGAGACCTTGCCGCCCGGCACGCGCTTGATCGTCACCGAAAAGCTGTACGGCACCGACGGCGAGCTGGAAATCGTGTACGAGCGCATGATCGGCTGGCCTTCGATTTCGAGCTCGAGGGTGACGAACTGCCCCGGTTTGAAGAAGAACAGGATCGGCTGGTCGGCCATAAAGCAGAACGTGCGCACATCCCAGGTTTCCTGGATGACTTTGACGCAACGGACAATGTGTCGGCCATTGGCCCAGGTCTGGGTGGTGACCGGATTCAGGAAGCTGTTGGACATGCTGTTCTCCACGGCCGACTGTCGGCCTCATGTCGGCGATTCTGCGTATAGCGCAGAGCGCGCGTTTACCTATCCGCGACATTGACATACTTATCGCGACCAGCCCTTGAACACCGGGGCTTGCGCGTCGGGAACAGATTGCACCATGTCGCGCATGGATAAGGTTCCGCCCAGCGCCGGCCCCACACTCGCCCCAACACAAGACGACTTCTTTACACCTTGCGTAGCAACCGTTTTTGCAGCACACCTGATCAGCCACTTTCGCCGGCCACGCAGAGGGCCATGAGGATTACATCGATGGACGTCACCGCAAAAATCAGCCTGGGCGATCCGCTGGAACCCGGACGCAAGGCCACCGCGCAAATGCTCCAGGAGCGCGAGCGCACCTTTTCCCTGCCGCAACCGTTCTACAGCGACGAGCGGCTGTTCGATATCGACATGCAGGAGATCTTCCAGAAGGAATGGTTGATCGCCGGCATGACCTGCGAGATCCCGGCCAAAGGCAATTACCTGACCCTGCAGATCGGCAAGAACCCGATCATTGTCATTCGTGGTGCCGAGGGTGTGGTGCATGCGTTCCACAACGTCTGCCGCCACCGTGGCTCGCGCCTGTGCACCAGTGAAAAAGGCAAGGTCGCCAAACTGGTCTGCCACTACCACCAGTGGACCTACGAGCTGGACGGTCGCCTGCTGTTCGCCGGCACCGAAATGGGCGCCGAATTCGACATGAAGCAGTACGGCCTGAAGCCGGTGAACGTGAAAACCGCTGGCGGCTACATCTTCATCAGCCTGGCGGAAAACCCGCCGGCCATCGATGATTTCCTGTCGACGCTCAACCATTACATGGAACCGTACGACATGGAGAACACCAAGGTGGCGATCACCACCACCTTGATGGAGAAGGCCAACTGGAAACTGGTGCTGGAAAACAACCGCGAGTGCTACCACTGCAACGCGTCGCACCCGGAACTGTTGAAAACCCTGCTGGAATGGGACGACGTCACCGACCCGCGCGCCGATCAGGCGTTCAAGGATCACGTCGCCGCGTCCGCCGCTGCCTGGGAAGCGGAAAAGATCCCTTACGCCCACGCCAGTTTCGGCCTGCGCAACCGCATCGTGCGCATGCCGTTGCTCAAGGGCACCGTGTCGATGACCCTCGACGGCAAACAGGGCTGCGCGAAGTTGATGGGCCGGATCAAGAACCCGGATCTGGGCTCGATGCGCATCCTGCACCTGCCGCACTCGTGGAACCACTGCATGGGCGATCACATCATCGTCTTCACCGTGTGGCCGATCAGCGCCCAGGAAACCATGGTCACCACCAAATGGCTGGTGCACAAGGATGCGGTGGAAGGTGTCGATTACGACGTCGAGCGCATGCGCCAGGTGTGGGACGCGACCAACGATCAGGACCGGCGTCTGGCTGAGGAAAACCAGCGCGGGATCAACTCCACCGCTTACCAGCCGGGGCCTTACTCGAAGACTTATGAGTTTGGCGTGGTCAACTTCGTCGACTGGTACAGCGAGCGGATGCTGAACAACCTCGGCGCCGAACCTGCACCATACCTCAAAGGCGTCCCGGTCCAGGGCTGATCAAGATCAAAAGATCGCAGCCTTCGGCAGCTCCTACAGGTGGAATGCATTCCAACTGTAGGAGTGAGCCTGCTCGCGATGGCGCCCTCACATTCACCCATTTATTTGGATGACCACCTCACACTGCCATCCTCGCCAATAAACTCCTCGAAAATCTCCTCCCCCACCAACCTGATTTTCGCGTATCCGTTCAACACCCGCAGCGGATACGCCGGGTCGTTGGCGTCCTGAGTCTCCGACCACAACACCCGCGAATGCCCGTTCAGTTCGCTGGCATTGCCATAGGGGATCGCCCCGTGCCCGGCACAGCGCGCATGCAGACCGCCCTGCTGCGCATAGACGATGCCGTTGTGCAGATGCCCCCAATACCAATAATCCGGCTCGCGCCCCAGCGCATCGCACACCGGTTGATACAGCGCCGTCTTGTGGTGCCCAGAAATATCGAAGCCCTGATGATGACTGAGCACCATGAGTTTTTTGCGTTTCGGCAGGCCTTTCATCCACTGGATCTGCGGCTCGTTCAAGGTGCCGTCCATGTACAGATTCATCGCATCAGACGCATAGGCAGAATCCAGCCCGACCACCAGCCAGTCATCATTGACCAGGGCAAAATAACTGGTGCCCTGTTGCCCGGGAAATTGCCTGGCCAGTTCCTTGAAGTAGCCATGGGCGCCGCTGTACATCTCGTGGTTGGAGTTGAGGGTGAACGAGCCGTGTAAGCCCATCGGCCAACCCGCCATGTCGACGTCTTCCTGGGAATGACTGCCGGCGTAATACACATCGCCCAAATGAATGGTGAAATCGGCCTGGGCCAGTTGCATCTGGTTGGCCACCGACACCGCCGGCGCATGGCTGTCGAACGGTCCGGTGCCCCAGTCGCCGGCAATCGCCAGGGTCACGTCGCGATCCATCTGCACCACCGCCGGGTCAGTGCCGAACGTTGCGTGATGGCGCAGGTTTTCGATCCACTTCAGCAGCGCCTCGCTCCACAGCAGATCGAGCAGTTCCCACTTGCGACACCCGAGCAGGCTGCCGTCCTTGAGCACCCGGGTCGCCAGTTGATCGGTGGACTGCGGCAACGGCGTGGCATTGCCGATGCGCAGGATCGACAGACCATGGGCCAACTCCCACGGCACCGCCGGCTCGTCAGTCGGCAATTCGCCGTTTTTCAGCACGTAATGCGCCTGATCGTGGCCGCGCTGCAACAGCTTGATGATTGCCTGAAACTCCTGTGGCTCCAGCTCGCTGATGAGCTTCATCCAGGCCATTTCCATGCGCGTGAACAAGCCGTGAATGCGCAATTTGACCTTGTCATATTCGTGTTCCAGATGACTGACCAGTGACATGGCGTAATCCTCTCTCCGTAAGGGTTCACAGGGTTTTCATGAATTCGATCAACGCGCGTTTGTCGTCGTCCGACAAGGTCGTGCCGTACAGGTGACCGCTGTTGTGGTTGCCCTCCAGGCGCGTGTCGTATTTGAAGTCCGTCGAGGCTTTGGCCTGGGCGCCGCTGGTGACGAAACCGACGTTGACCGGGTCGTAGATGTCCGAACCGGTGATGAACACTTGCGGACGTTTTTCCGGCGGTTGCAGCAAGTCCCACAACGTCGGTACCGAACCGTTGTGCAGGTAGGGCGCACGCAACCAGATGCCGTCGGTGGGCGTGTTGCTGTAGCTCTGGGTCTTGCGATACGCGCCGAAGTCGAACGGCGGCTTCTTGAAGGTGTGGAATGCCGTCACCAGACCGGTGGTGAACGAGTCAAGCCGGTGCGGATCGGTGCCGAGCTGGTCGATATCGGTGGTGACCTGCCCGGTGTCGGCGCGACCAAAGTCATGACAAGCCGCGCAGTTGGCCTCCCAGATCGGCTTGCCCTGGGCAACCCTGGCCTGATCCAGCGCCCACGGCCACGCTGGTGCCTTGTGCCCGAGCAGCCAGTTGGTCACGCGGTTGAAGCTGGGCGGCAGCACCGATTCCGGCGTCGCACCCACGGCCATCGCGGCGGCATAATTGCGTTCGTGGATCTTGTTGTTATTGCCGTCCCAGTGCAGGTACATCGATTCCCTGGGTTTCTGGTTCCACACTTGTGGCAGGTCGACGGTGCCGATGGTCGAGTCATCCGGGAAGCCGAACACCACCATTTTCGTCGGATTGAAGGTGTCGGTGCGGCCTGGGCCCTGTTGCGGACGCAGCTTCTGCCAGGCGTAGGCCTGCTTCTGCTTGAGCAAGGCGCTTTTGGCCATCGGCATGATCAGGTAGCGGTTGTAGAGTTGCTCGAAGAAACCCAGCTGGAATTTTCCGTTGATCGCCGCCATCACCGCGTCGGTGGTGAATTTCGGATCACTGGCGCAATCGTAGGCAAACCACTGGAAGGCTTGCAGTTGCAGAGTGTTGGCCGGCGCGCTCGGCACGTTGACGGCGACGTCGCTGGCATTGGCGCGGTAGGAACCGGTGTGGCACAGCGCACAGTTCGGCTCGACGGTCGGGTAGCCGATCTGCCGCTTGGCCATGCCGATCGGCAGGTCCTTGCCGTTTTCGAACAGGAAGCCGAACACCTCCCAGCCACCGGGTCTGGGCATTTTTTCCGGGCACATCTGCGGCAGCACGGCGAACAGGTAATAGGGGATGCGCGCTTCGATGCCGAGTCCAATGGCGGCGTACTTGTAGTGATCTTCGTCGGAGGCGTATTCCTGCTCCGGCACCACGCGCAGCATCTGATACCACGTCTCGTAACCGATGAAACCGAGTACCGCGACGACAATCAGCGTGCCAACCTTGAAGGCGTGACTCTGCCATTGCCGCTGCCACGCCGCGCGCCACTCGCGCCAGCCATCGCAAAGCAATGCCCAAGGGCGATTCTCCGGCGTTGTACCGAGGTAGAGCAGAACGCCGAGGATCAGAAAGAAACTCAGATCGCCCATCAACATCGGCACGAACAGCGAGCCCTGGGTGCTGGTGTTGATCAGGTAAATCCAGAAGATCACGGCGATCAACCGCGTCAGCACGCACAGCCAGGAATGCACCACGTAGCGCGGCGCGTTGAAGCCCGACGGCATGTAGAACACGCTGATGCCGACCAGCAGCATTCCGGCGTTCTCCAGCCACGGGTCAGAGAGTTGCGGCGGCAGTCCGACCACCGATGTCAGCAAGCCCGGCGCGAACAGCGCGGGGATGGCGAACACCATGTTCATCGCAATGCCGATCCAGATGAAGCGTTGAAACCAGCGGATGTAGCTGTCCATGTCATCCATTTCCTTGTGCAGACCCTAGAAAGAAATACACAGCCTGATCGGCCACTGTGGCGAGGGAGCTTGCTCCCGCTGGGCTGCGAAGCGGCCCCAAAACCTGAGAGTGCGGTTTCCTGAAACACCGCATCTGCCGGGTTTACGACTGCTGCGCAGCCGAGCGGGAGCAAGCTCCCTCGCCACGGGCGACTTCATCAGCCGAGGGCCGTTTTCTCCAGGTGTTCAAGGATGATCGGGTAGACATCGACCACCGCGTTCTTGCCGAACATGCAGTCGATATGGCCGTAGCCCGGCACCACCTGCCGGCTATAGCGCTCCGGCCCGTTGACTTCGCACACTCGCTGGTAGGTCTTGAGCGTACTTTCCGGCAGATAACACTGGTTGTCGGCGCCGCTGATAAAGCAGATCGGCATGGTCAGCCGATCAAAGTGCGGCATGTACACATCGTTGCCCTTGAAATCCACCAGATGTCCTTTGCGCACGATCAGCGCCAGATGTTCGAAGGTCTCGATGTTCGATTCGCCGAACAATTCGTGCAGGTTGTCGTGCAAGGTTTCGTTGAGGGTGTCGTGGCGATACAGCGACGCGTACATGAAGGTGATGCGGTGACACACCGGGTTGGTGCAGTAACCCTGCGCCTCGATCCGCGCGTAGCCGTTGAGGGCCTTGTCGTAGAGTTTGTTGAACCAGTTTTCCTTGCTGTCGGCGTAAGCGGTCATCGACTTGATGCCGATCGCATCGAGCATGCCCGGCAGGTGCAATCCGGCTTTCAAACCCGTCGCGGTGGCGACCACGGTGTCTGCGGCAATTTGTGAGCAGACCACCGAACGCACGCCCTGCAAACCGGCGAGCAGCGACATGAAGAAGGTCGTTGCGCCGTAGCAATGCACCACGCATTGCACATCACGGGCGTGGGTTTCCTGTTGTATCTGCGCGATGGCCGCCTTGAAGTCGTATCGGGCGATCTGATCGCCGTTCCACTCCTTCTTGCTCGCCGGCAGCAAAATGCTCACGCGAAAATCCAGCAACCACACGTCGTAGTCGTGCTTGCACAGGTACTCCAGCAGGTTGGTCTGGATGGTATCGGTGGAAAAGATGTTCGACCCCACACCCAAGCCATGCACCAGCATCACCGGCCCTTTGCTCCCGGCCTGATAACGGGTCAGGCGCAGTTCGACGCCATCCTCGGTGGGGAAGAAATGCACTGCCGGGACGGGGGCATCCAATGGTCGTTTCAACCGTGGCGGCGCGTCGGGGTTGAAGTAGATATCGCCGGCAAACACCCCGCCGTAACTCTCCCAGAGAATCCCGGCGAAGAACTTGCCGAACCGCGCCAGGCCTTCGATGCGCTCGCGCTCATTGCGTGCATTGAGCACTTTCATGGTGGTCATCTGCTTGGCGAAATCGGTCGGGTGAATGTGCATCACTCCCGAGCCGATCACTTCGCCCGACTTGTCCGGCCCGCGATACAGCGTCACGTACAGGGTGCTGGTGTCGTGCCAGATATTCAGCACGCCGTTATCCTCCGGTACGGTTTTGAAGGCGCTGAAGAAATAGTCGTTGCCATCCTCGGCGGTCAGTTTCATGTCGTACTTCATGTGACGCGTATCGACCTGTTGCTCGAATTGCTCGAACAGGTTGAACACGCCGTTGCTGGCGGTCAGCGGCTGCGGTGACAGTGCCGGAGCGTTCACTGTGCCGACGATGGTCGCCGCGTGTTCCGGCTCCCTGATCATCCGGTTCATGTCGCTGGCGGTGATCGTCAGGGTGAAATCGATCGGCGAGTTGTCCGCCTCTCCGCGCTTGGCCGCTGCTTCATAAACTTTCAGGTCGGTGCTCTGCGCCGCCGTGAAGGCGCGGGAGAAATAGCCCTTCATGGTTTCCGTAAACTGCACGCCGAGGGTGGGCGGCGCCACCGGTTTGCGCGGCGCAGAAGGCAACGTGTAGTCGATCTGCCAGCCACGGTCGGCGGCGAGCAGGCCCATGTTGCGCTCACTCACCGCAGAGATGGTCAGCAGCGGATTGACCGCCAGCGAGGTCGGAATCACCGCGCCATCGGTGACGTAGAGATTGGCGTAAACATCAGTGCCGCTGGCACCGCTGAACACCTGGCCCTTGTGATTGACCACGCCTTGCGCCGCGTCTTCACCCATCACGCAACCGCCCAGCGGGTGTACCGAAACGATGCTGTGCTTGAGCAGTTTGGTCCAGATCGGGTTCTCCACCCAGACCCCGCCCAATGCCTTGGTGCTCTGGCGCAGACGTTCGTTGCCGAGTTTGAAATTCTCCTGCTCGCCGACACCTGGCCAATCGATGCGCAACTGATCCTTGCTGTCGAGGACCATCCGCCCCTGCCCGCTGTCATGGCTCATGATCAGGTAGGTCTGCATGTTGTGCAGTGCGCCGTAATAAGGGCCGCGCAGGAAGCTTTCGGCTTCACGTTCCTTGTACTTCAGCTTGCCACTGAAGCTCTCGTCAGTGGCCACGCCGATCATCTCGGCAAACCCGGCCATCGCCGGCACCATCGGCCGCCCGAGGGCGCCGGGAATCGAGCCTTCCTCGATGACCATGCGGCTGCGCCAGTCGCCTTCGGTGCGCATGTCGATGACCGAGGTGATGCACGGGCCGACCGGATGCAGTTCCTTGGCCGGGTGCGCACCGAAACCGATGCCGTTGATGGTCTGCTCGCAGTTGTGGCCGAAGCCGAGGATGTCGCCGTTGCCGCTCATGTTCTCGCCGAGCTGGCCGGACATCACCACGCCTTTGTCCCGGGAACGCAGGAGGATTTCGGTTGAACCGAGCGTGCCGGCAGAGACCACAACGATGTCGGCCTTCACGAACAGGGTCGGTGCACTGAACATCTCGCGACCACTGTCCAGGTACTGGAAATGCACGATCCAGCCGTCGCCATCACGCTCCAGATGCCGCACTTCGGCCTGACAGAAAATCTCCGCGCCGTGATTCCAGGCGTCCGGCAGATAGTTCATCAGCGTGGTGTTCTTGGCTTTGTTGTTACAGCCCGAAACGCAGTCGCCGCACTGGTTGCACGGCAGTTGCTCGACGCCGACATGGTTGAGGTTGTTCGGCAGCTTGTCGAAAGTCACGTTGATCGGCGGCTTGTAGAAATGCGCGCCCTGCTGGAGGTAGTCGGCGGATTTCCTGTTGGCGTCGAGTTTCGGCAGGTTCGGTGCAGTGCTCGGGTAAGGGTTGGGCTTGAGCATCTCCCGGGCGCGGGCGTAACCGTCCTTGAGCAACGTATCACGGTGTTCCCGCACCGCTTGCGGCCAGCGCGGATCGTCGAATACGCCGGGCTCCGGCTCAAGGGCAACGTTGGCATTGATCAGCGACGTGCCGCCGAGGCCGCAACCGACCACGACGTTTTGCTGGGCGTTCACGTGCAAATCGAACAACCCGGTACGCGAACCGATATGCCCGTCCGGGTCATGCACCTGCAGTTCCTCGGTGGCGGCGATCATGGTGTTGGGGTATTCGCCGGGCTGGATTTCCCGACCGCGTTCGAGCAGGCACACACGCTTGCCGGCACGGGACAGGCGCGAGGCAGCAATACCGCCGCCGTAGCCTGAACCAATGACAATCACATCGTAGTGTTCCTTGATCTCGCTGATGGGCGTTGCGATCCGTGTCATGAGGTGGTTCCTCTAATCAGGCAGATGGGGGCAACTCTGCGGTTGCCTGCAATCAATGGGCGAACGGGTACCTGGCCACCGGAGAAATTCCGGCGACAGCACAGCGGTCTGGCGGGTGTGGCGCGCTACAGGCGAGCGTGCTGATTGGCAGCGCGTCGGAGCGTGCGCTTGCGTGGCGAGGGCGGGGGGCGGTGCGGCTGGCTATCCATCATGCGTTCTCCCAGAACCTGATGTGGATAAATGACGGCTGTCCTTGTGCCATTGCAGTGAAGACAGCACAGGAATCGAAGTCAAGGCAACTTCTTAGAACTGTATGAAATGTAATCAATTGCCATTTGGACTAAGCCGGCCGGGGCTTACAGGGTTTGGCGAACAAGTTATCCACATAGCCACCCACAGCAAATGGGGGTAACTGTGCATGAGCCGAAAATTATCGTGCTGATTTACAAAGAAAAATCGTGACTTATGCAGAACAGGCGGTTGCGGGGGACATTGGTTGTTTTTTAATCATATCTTTGCAAGCCATGATTTTAATGGCCTGTGGAGGACAGCGAACATGTTATCCACAGAAGCGCCAACAGAGTTCGGGGGTAACTTTGCGGCGCCTGTGGAAAAACGCTCAAACGTGCGAATAACCAAGGCTTACAAATGAATTCGAGGCTGAAAAGCGTAAAGCGATCAAATATTGACCAATGCAGTGAAGGGCTTGGTTTATAAGGCTCCCAGCGGGCAACGAACATCTTATCCACAGAAGCACCAACAGAGTTTGGGGGCAACTTGCGGCGTTATCCCGCAGAAAAACCTCATAAAAACCGTAAGTTAGGCTGGTTGTTTTTTGATCTGCGGGCTGCAGGCCACGGCTTAGTTGACCTGTGATGAAGGGCCAACACGTTATCCACAGACTGACCAACAGGGATTGTGCGTAACCGCTGTCCGGTGGATAACCCAACGCTAAGCGCGGTGCATCAGATAGGCTTCTCCGGTTACCCGAATCAGCGGATGCGGCGTGACCTGGCAAGTCTTGATGATGCGGAAGCCATGGCGCTCATAAAATCGCCGCGCACCGGTGTTGGCTGCGTAGTCAATCAGGCTCAGGCCGTTTAGCGCCATCTGATCAGCGCGCGCCTGAGCATGCTCGAGGAACTGCACACCCAGGCCCCGATTGCGCCAGCCTTCATGCAGCGCCAGGCTGGAGATGTACAACGAATCGGGCACTTCCATATCGGCGTACGGTGCCAGCACCGGATCAGTGGACGGCGTCGGCTCGGGATCCTCGCGCATCGCATAACTGTGCATCATGCCAACGACCCGGTCTTCGGCCTCAGCGACCATGCAGTTCTGCCAGGAGAAATCCACATCGTCGCGGGCATAACGGCGCTCGCCGACATCCAGCAGCGCCTCCCCAGGCTCCGCCAACTGGCTCCAGATGTAATCCGAGGCGCCTTCCGAGGAAATCTGAAACAGACGCGCAATGTCGCGCGCATCCGAGCGCCGGGCAGGGCGAAACTTGACGGTCATTCAGTTGACTCCTTGTGGGGTGAGTGGCTTTTTACCCTGCGTTTGAAACCGGCCGCAAACAGAAGCGCCAGGTTTTTCGTGTCAACCAATGACAGCTGTCGGCGCGCCCCTACGAGCATTGGTTGCGGGGGTCAGCGGACCACGCCTTCCTCGATCAGCAACTTGAGGATCGCTTCGGCACCGGCCTGTGGGGTGATGCCCTTGAGCACTTGCCCGCCGCCGCCACTGGCTTTGGCGGTCGCAGCCTTCATGCGGTCGGCGCCGCTTTTGGCTTTGATCACTTTCAGGCGTTTGGGCCGTGGTTTGGCCGGTTGCAGAGTGGCGACAGACAAGAGCTCATCGTCGACGACTTCAACCTCATCAGCCTCCAGAATCCCTCGCTGTGCCGGGCCATATGCACTCTGCCGAGGTTTCGGCGCGGCGTTATCCACAGTGGCCAGAAACGGCAATTTGACCTTCAGGCGCCGCCGCTGCCCACGCGGCAAGGCTTGCAGGACCAGCGCCGAACCGTCATTGATCGACTCGACCTGCGCCAGGCCGACCACCAGTGGCCAGCCCAGACCTTCCGCCAGCAGGAACGGCAACATCCCCGAGCCTTCACCGGTTTCCGCCTGACTGCCGGTCAGCACCACTTGCGCCCCGGCATCGCGAAGGTACGCGGTCAGCGCCGGCAAAGCGTCGGCGCCAACGGGTTGTTCCAGCACATGCAGCTGTTCCAGGCCCATGCCCAGATAGGCACGCAGTGCCGGTTCGGCGATGTCGCCGGCGTGCAGCACTTGCAGGTTATCCCCAGCCAGTTGCAGACCCAGTTCCACTGCGCGGGCATCCTGATCGGCGCGGCGCGGGCGGCCCGAAGTCGGGTGGGCGCCGATGGAGACGAGGCTGATCACGTTGGTGCTCATAACTGTTTTCCTTATGCCGCGTCGCGTCGGCCGTCGTTGCGGTAGGCCTCTACCGCCTCGATCAGGGCCTGCAGAATCTCTGCGCTTTCGCCAATCACCGAGAGGTCGGCGCGTTTGATCATGTCGCAACCCGGATCAAGATTGATCGCCACCACCTTGTCGCAGGCACCGATGCCTTGCAGGTGCTGGATCGCCCCGGAAATACCCACCGCGACGTAGACTCGCGCGGTGACCCAGGTGCCGGACGCGCCGACCTGGCGATCGCGGGCCATGAAGCCATCGTCCACCGCCACGCGAGAAGCGCCTTCGGTAGCGCCGAGGGCTGATGCCGTTTCGTGAAACAGCTGCCAGTCCTTGACGCCGTTGCCGCCGGAGAAGATGAACTCGGCCTCGGCCATCGGGATCGCCGCCGGATCCACCGCCACCGCGCCGAGATCTTCGATTCGCGACAGGCTGCGCGCGACGCTTGTGGATAACTCCACCGGTAACGCTTCGTGACGGGTTTCGCTGACCGGTTCTGCGCATTCGGCGGCGGCGAGAATCAACCGCGCCACCGGGCGCGCCAAGTCCTGCAACCCGGCACCGGCGCGGCCGATGCACTCCTGATCCTTGACCTGCCAGACCCGTGTAGCCGGGCGCTCGCCCAAGGCTGCGGCAAAGCGCCGACCGAGTTCACCGCCACCGCTGCGGCTGTCCGGCAGCAACCAGTGACGCGGATTGAACTGGTTATCCACAGCGCGCAAACCCTGCACTCGTTGTTCCGGTGCATAACCGCTGAAATGCTCGCCTTCGAGCACCAGCAGGCGATCGACGCCGGCGGTTTCGAACGTGCTTTCCTTGTGCTCGCCAAAAACTACCGCCAGCACCGCACCGTCCGTGCCGGCCAGCTGATGAGCGAGGCCGAGCAGATCGCGATCGTGGCTGCTCAGGCGGCCGCCGACCATATCCGGCACCACGCCGATATAGAACGCCGGAGCCGGAACCTGATGCAGCGGCAACTGCACTTCCACCGTGGCCGAGCGTTTGACCGCCCCGCCCTGCTGCGCGCCGCTGCGGTCGATCCGTTTGATGCCGTTGGGCCCGATAAAACCCATGCCATGGGGATTCTTGCGGATGACGCCGTTAGGCCCCATCCAGCTGTGTTGCGCCGGTTGCATCGCCGCGTGCAGCGGATGCAGACGGTTACGCGCGATCCATTCGGCGCGCGGGTCGCGGCGGATAATGTCGCTCATCAATGCACCTCCGCAGGTTCACGTTTGGCCGGCGTGGCAGGCTTGCCTGGCGCGGCGTCTTCGAGCAGCGCGTCGGCCACCAGTTCGGCGATGTCCTTGATCAGCGGACGCGGTTCGACCACGCCTTCGAGCATCGCCGTGCACTGTGGACAACCCACCGCCACCAACTCGGCGCCGGTTTCGCGGATATCTTCCATGCGCATGTCGGGGATGCGCTGTTTGCCCGGAATGTCGGTGATCGGCGCGCCACCACCGCCGCCGCAGCAGCGCGAGCGGAAACCGGACCGTTGCATCTCTTTGACTTCGATGCCGAGCGCACGCAGCACTTCACGCGGTGCTTCGTACTCGCCGTTGTAGCGGCCCAGGTAGCACGGATCGTGATAGGTCACGCTGTTGCCTTTGTGCTGTCCGAGGTTGAGCGCGCCGGCCTGAATGATCTCGGCCATGTAGGTGCTGTGGTGCTGCACCGGGTAGTTGCCATCGAAAGCGCCGTACTCGTTTTTCAGCACATGGAAACTGTGCGGATCGCAGGTGACGATGCGGTTGAAGCTGTATTTGGCCAACGTCTGGATGTTGCGCTTGGCCAGCAACTGGAACGTCGCTTCGTCGCCCAGACGCCGCGCCACATCACCGCTGTCGCGCTCTTCGAGGCCGAGCACGGCGAAGTCGATTTTTGCCGCTTTCAACACTTTGACGAAGGCGCGCAAGGTGCGCTGGTTGCGCATATCGAAGGCGCCGTCGCCGACCCAGAACAGCACGTCGGTGGATTTCTTTTCGCTGAGCAGATTGAGGTTCAGATCCGCCGCCCAATTCATCCGCCCGCCCGGGGCGAAACCGCCGGGGTTGTCGGTGGCGATCAGGTTTTCGAGGACTTCGGCGCCCTTGTTCGGCGTCGCGCCTTTTTCCAGGGTCAGGTGACGGCGCATGTCGACGATCGCGTCGACGTGCTCGATCATCATCGGGCATTCCTCGACGCAGGCACGGCAGGTGGTGCACGACCAGAGGGTTTCGGCGTCGACCAGACCGTTGACGATCGGTTGATGCGGATTGCCGCCATGCTCGCCAATCGGTTTGCCTGGATACGGGCTGCCGGCGAATTTGGCGTCGGTGCCGCCAGCGAGGCCGACGACCATGTCCTGAATCAGTTTTTTCGGATTCAGCGGCTGTCCGGCAGCGAAAGCCGGACAGGCCGCTTCGCACTTGCCGCACTGCACGCAGGCGTCGAAACCGAGCAACTGGTTCCAGGTGAAATCCTTGGGTTTTTCCACGCCCAGCGGCGCATCGGGATTGTTCAGGTCCAGCGGTTTCAAACCGGTCGAGCGACCGCCGCCAAAGCGTTCCGGACGGCGATGCCAGGCCAGGTGCAGGGCACCGGCAAAGGCGTGTTTCATCGGCCCGCCCCAGGTCATGCCGAAGAACAGTTCCGTCACGCCCCACAACACGCCAACGCCGAGAATGGCTGCAAGCACCCAACCACCGAAGTTCTCCGGCAGGATCCCGGCCGCTGGCAGGGTCACCAGGAAGAACGACGCCGAGAACGCCAGCAGGCTTTTTGGCAGGCGCATCCACGGGCCTTTCGACAGACGCGCAGGCGGATTGACCCGACGCAGGTACATAAAGATCGCGCCGACGAACATCACCGCCGACATCAGCAGCAAGGCGTAGCCGAGGATACGGTTATGCAGGCCGAAGCCGTGTACCAGAATGGCCAGCACAATCGACGCCACCGCACCGCCCGCCGTGGCGACGTGGGTGTTGGCGATGTATTTGTCCCGCGCCACGACGTGGTGCAGGTCGACCATGTAGCGCTTGGGCATGGCCAGCAGACCGCCAAGCAGATCGACCTTCGCCGCCCGCCCCCGGCGCCACATGTTCATCCGCCGCAACGCGCCGAGGACAGCGAGGCCCAGAGCAGCGAACAACAAAATTGGAAGAAGGGTGTTCAACATGGTGAAGCTCCCAAAGACCTCGGGGTCATTTGTGCGCTGGCAAGAGCAACGCACCTACCTGTGGCGAGGGAGCCTGCTCCCGCTGGAGTGCGAAGCGCTCCCACTACCGTCGCCGGTATATGCCTGATACACCGTGACTACAGATTTGGGGCCGCTTCGCAGCCCAGCGGGAGCAAGCTCCCTCGCCACAGGTGATCGTGGTGATGCCGTCAGAAATCCTTGCACAGTCGCAGGGCGTCATAGATCGCGGCATGGGTATTACGCTGCGCCACGCAGTCGCCGATGCGGAACAGCAAGTAGCCGTCACCCGCCTCGCTCAGCGAAGGCTGCGGCTGGATCGCGAACAGCGCTTCGACGTCGATCTGGCCCTTGTTGCGCGAGCCGTCCTTGAGGGCGTAGTAGATTTCCTCGTCCGGGCGCACGCCGTTTTCGACGACCACCTGATCGACCACCCGCTCCTCTTTCGCGCCGGTGTATTCGTTCTCCAGTACCGCGATCAGCTTGTCGCCTTCGCGGTAGACCTTTTCCAGCATCATGTCGCCGGTCATGATCACTTCTTTCGGGTACATGCTGCGGTAGTAGGTCGGGAACGACGTACCGCCGATGGCCACGCCCGGCTTGATGTCGTCGGTGACGATCTCGACCTGGCTGCCCTTGTCGGCGAGGAAGTCGGCGACCGACATCCCGGTGAACTCGCAAATGGTGTCGTAGACCAACACGTTCTTGCCCGGCGCGACTTTGCCGTCGAGCACGTCCCAGCTGCTCACCACCAGCCCTTCGGCCGCGCCCCAGTGTTCGTTCTGCTCGAGATACGGATGACCACCGACCGCCAGCACCACGACATCCGGACGCAGGTCCATGATCGTATCGGCGTCCGCCGCCGTGCCGAGGCGCAGATCGACTTTCAGCCGTGCCAGTTCCAGCTGGAACCAGCGGGTGATGCCGGCGATCTGATCGCGCTGCGGCGCTTTCGATGCAGTAGTGATCTGCCCGCCGATGAATTCCTTTTTCTCGAACAGCGTGACGTCGTGGCCACGCTCGGCAGCCACGCGTGCGGCTTCCATCCCGGCCGGGCCGGCACCGACGATCACCACTTTGCGTTTCGGCCCAGTGGATTTCTCGATGATGTGCGGCACGCCCATGTATTCACGGGACGTCGCGGCGTTCTGGATGCACAACACATCGAGACCTTGATACTGGCGGTCGATGCAATAGTTGGCGCCGACGCACTGTTTGATCTGGTCGATCTGGCCCATCTTGATCTTGGCGATCAGGTGCGGGTCAGCGATGTGCGCGCGGGTCATGCCGACCATGTCGACGTAACCGCCCTCGAGAATCCGCGTAGCCTGGTTCGGGTCCTTGATGTTCTGTGCGTGCAGCACCGGCACCTTGACCACTTCCTTGATTCCGGCGGCCAGATGCAGGAACGGCTCCGGTGGATAACTCATGTTCGGAATCACGTTGGCCAGGGTGTTGTGCGTATCGCAACCCGAGCCGACCACGCCGATGAAATCGAGCATGCCGGTGTCGTCGTAATACTTGGCGATCTGCTTCATGTCCTCGTGGGACAAGCCGTCCGGGTGGAACTCGTCACCGCACAGGCGCATGCCGACGCAGAAATCGTCACCAACCTCGGCGCGCACGGCTTTGAGCACTTCGAGACCGAACTTCATCCGCCCTTCGAAGCTACCGCCCCATTCGTCGGTGCGCTTGTTGACGCGCGGGCTCCAGAACTGGTCGATCATGTGCTGGTGCACGGCCGACAGCTCGACGCCATCGAGGCCACCGGCCTTGGCCCGGCGCGCCGCCTGGGCGTAGTTGCCGATCACCCGCCAGATCTCTTCCGGCTCGATGGTCTTGCAGGTTGCACGGTGCACCGGCTCCCGGATGCCCGACGGCGACATCAGCGTCGGCCAGTTGAAACCGTCCCAGCGCGAGCGACGGCCCATGTGGGTAATCTGGATCATGATCTTGGCGCCATGCTTGTGCATGGCGTCGGCCAGATTCTGGAAGTGCGGAATGATCCGGTCGGTAGACAGATTGACCGAGCTCCACCATTCCTGCGGGCTGTCGATCGCCACGACGGACGAACCGCCGCAGATGGCCAGGCCGATGCCGCCCTTGGCCTTCTCTTCGTAGTACTTGACGTAGCGGTCGGTGGTCATGCCACCGTCAGTCGCGTAGACCTCGGCGTGCGCGGTGCTGAGCACGCGGTTGCGGATGGTCAGTTTGCCGATCTGGATCGGCTGGAACATTGCTTCGAAAGCCATGGCACGGTCCTCGGCTTACAACGGCTTGACGATGAACAAGCCGTCATCGTGGCCCTCTTCGGAGCCTCCGTAGACTTGTTCGGCCACAGTACGGATCTTGCTGCCACGGGCTTCGAGAATCTGATCCATGGCACCGGCAAACCAGCCGGTGAACATGTAATCGACCTTGCGCCCGACCTTGCCGTAGACATAGACGAATGCCGAGTGCTCGAGCTTGACGCTGGCGGTGCCCTGGTCGAGGTCGATGTCCTGGATCTTGAACAGGCCCCAGCCGCGTTGCGACAGGCGCTTCATGTAGTGCTCGAACACCGCGACGCCTTCCAGGCCGTGGCATTCGGCTTCCTTTTCACACCAGTGCCAGGCGGATTTGTAGCCGGCCTTGTAGAGGATTTCCGCATAGGCTTCGGCGCCCAGCACTTCCTCGATGCCCATGTGGTTGTTGACGAAGAAATGCCGCGGCACATAGAGCATGGGCAAGGCGTCGGAGGTCCAGACACCGGTCTCGCTGTCGACTTCGATAGGCAATTGCGGGGCGATCTTGGCCATGGAAACTCAACTCCAGAAAAATTATGGTTCAGTGGTGGCCGCGGCCCTCACCCCAGCCCTCTCCCGCAGGAGAGGGGGCAGTTCGGCGGCGGTCGTGAAAGCGTTATTCGCCCCAGACGTCCTTGAGGACGTTCACCCAGTTCTCGCCCATGATCTTGCGCACCACGCGCTCGGAATGGCCGCGCTTGAGCAGGGTTTCGGTGAGGTTGGGGAATTCGCCGACGGTGCGGATGCCCAGCGGGTTGATGATCTTGCCGAAGCTGGTCAGGCGGCGGGCGTAGCCCTTGTCGTGGGTCAGGTATTCGAAGAAATCCTGGCCGTGACCCTGAGTGAAATCGGTGCCGATGCCGATGGCGTCTTCGCCAACGATGTTCATGGTGTATTCGATGGCTTCGGCGTAATCGTCGATGGTCGAATCGATGCCCTTGGCGAGGAACGGCGCGAACATGGTCACGCCGACAAAACCGCCGTGGTCGGCAATGAACTTCAGTTCTGCGTCGGATTTGTTGCGCGGGTGCTCTTTGAGACCCGACGGCAGACAGTGGGAATAGCAGACCGGTTTTTTCGATTCGAGGATGACCTCTTCGGAAGTCTTGGAACCGACGTGGGACAGGTCGCACATGACGCCGACGCGGTTCATCTCGGCGACGATCTCGCGACCGAAACCCGACAGGCCGCCGTCGCGTTCGTAGCAACCGGTGCCGACCAGATTCTGGGTGTTGTAGCACATCTGCACGATGCCCACGCCGAGCTGCTTGAACACCTCGACATAGCCGATCTGGTCTTCGAAAGCGTGGGCATTCTGGAAGCCGAAGAGGATGCCGGTCTTGCCCTGTTCCTTGGCGCGACGGATGTCGGCGGTGGTGCGCACCGGCATCACCAGGTCGCTGTTTTCACGGATCAGTTTCTGGCTGGCAGCGATGTTGTTTACGGTCGCCTGAAAGCCTTCCCACACCGACACAGTGCAGTTGGCTGCCGTCAGACCGCCCTTGCGCATGTCTTCGAACAGCTCGCGGTTCCATTTGGCAATGATCAGACCGTCGATAACGATGCTGTCGGCGTGTAATTCGGCTGGGCTCATCAGGCGTCCCCTTATTGGCGATTCGTGCGCCGAATCGTCTGCCGGCGCTTTGGGGCCAGCATATGCCTCGGTGCCGGGGCGACCGGGTGCAAAAACGACAGGGGAATTGCCGAAAGCGTCAATCCGCGACAAAGGGTCGTCAGCCGCCCTCCTCGGCCGGCTGTTCAAGCCCGCGCGCTTGCGCCAGAATCTGCCGCAGCCTGCACCTACCCACGGATTAGAGCGACCCCAATGAAATCGATCTTCCTCGCCCTGGCACTGATTGCGACCGGCGCCCACGCCGCCGAAGAATCCGAGAACAACCCGTGCGACGCGGTGGAAAACGACATCCAGACCCTGGAATGCTCCGCCTACAGCCGCACCACCGCCGAAGACTTGCTCAAGGACAACTACGCCAGCCTCAACGAACGCATGCAGGCCGCGTACGGCAAGAACCCGACGCAACTGGCCGACATCACCGCCAAACTGAAAACCGCCCAGCAGCAATGGCTGAAAACCCGCGATGCCGATTGCGCGGTGGAAGCCTTCCCGGCGACGGCGGGGAGCAAGGCGTTCACGATTGCGCAGAATGATTGTGTCGCGCGGATGAGTGACGAGCGGTCGGAGTTTTTGGAGTCGGTTGGGCAGGAGTGAGTGTTTGAGCTGTAAGCTGAACCTCTTAAGCCAGTCTAAGGATTCCCATGAACATCTGCGGCATTGAAATCAAAGGCAGCGAAGCGATCATCGCCGTGGCTGCGCTCGACGGTTCGACGTTGAGCCACATCCCTCTCGCCACGAAAAAGATCGCTCTCGATGATGATGACGAGGCGGCGAACGTGCGGCGGTTCGCGGCGCAGGTGGCGTCGTTCGTGCGGGAGAACTCGGTGGACCGGATTGCGATCAAGAAGCGCAGCAAGAAGGGTGAGTTTGCCGGTGGGCCGACGACGTTCAAGATTGAGGGGGTGTTTCAGCTGCTCGATGGTTGTGAGGTGACGCTGTTGTCGCCGCAGACGATCAATGCACAGGCCAAGAAGCACAATTTCGAGCTGCCGGGGACGTTGAACAAGTATCAGTATGAGGCTTACAAGGCGGCGTGCTCGGCGTTGGTGAAGAAATAATGTCGATCGAATTGTAGGAGTGAGCCTGCTCGCGATAGCGGTGGGTCAGTCCCACACATGTGAGCCGATAGACCGCTATCGCGAACAGGCTCACTCCTACAGGGGTTTTGTGTGCATCACTCAGGCCTGCGCGGTACGCCGATCCTCGCGCGGGCAACGGGCAAATCTGGCGCGATAGCTGCGGGTGAAGTACGACGGTGATTCAAACCCGCAGGCAATGCTGACCTCAAGCACGCTCATGTCGGTCTGACGCAACAGCTGCCGGGCCTTTTCCAACCTCAACCGCAGATAGAAATTGCTCGGCGTGTCGTTCAGGTGCAGGCGAAACAAGCGCTCCAGCTGCCGTCGCGTCACCTTGATCGACTCCGCCAGTTGCAGCGTGCTCAGCGGCGGTTCGCTGTGCTGCTCCATTTCGCCGATCACCTGCACCAGTTTCTTGTTGCTGATGCCGTAGCGTGTGGCGACTTCCATGCGCTGGTGGTCTTTGCGCGGGCGGATGCGCCCGAGCACAAACTGCTCGCTGACCTGAATCGCCAGTTGCGGGCCGTGGGCCTGGGCGATCAGATCGAGCATCAGATCAATCGACGCCGTGCCACCCGCCGAAGTGATCCGCCGCCGGTCGATCTCGAACAGCTCCTGGGTAACGCTGAGCTGTGGATAAGATTCCTTGAACGCATCGATCGCTTCCCAGTGCAGGGTCAGGCGATGGCCATTGAGCAGGCCTGCTTCGGCGAGGACGAAGCTGCCGGTGTCGATCGCGCCGAGGGTCACGCCGTCCTTGTCCAGCCTGCGCAACCAGTGCTCCAGCATCGGCGTGATGAATTTCAGTGGTTCGAAGCCGGCCACCACCAGTAACGTCGCACCTTTTTTCAGCGGCTCCAGCGCCGCATCGGCGTTGACCGACATGCCGTTGCTCGCCAGTACCGCGCCGCCATCGGCGCTGAGCACATGCCAGCGGTACAGCTCGCCACGAAAGCGGTTGGCCACCCGCAGCGGTTCGATCACGGAGATAAAGCCGATGGCAGAGAACCCCGGCATCAGCAAAAAGTAGAAATCCTGGGACATGGGCGCACTCGGTTGGCGGACGCGTGGCTCGTTGATACGCCGATTGTCGGCGGCGTTCAAGCGTGCAGGTCGCTACAGTGCAAATGCCAGTCGCCGCAGTGCGCTTTCACGGGCGTATAGCTGCGTAACTTGGCATCACCGGCGCGCAGATGCCGGGAACCACAATAATCGAACTGCCGAGGAACCCGACATGAAACGACTGATCAGCAGCTGCGTTCTTGCACTCAGCGGTACCGCTTTCTTCAGCACCGGCGTGATGGCGGCCGAACCGGCCTCCTGCAAGAACGTACGCATGGGTGTGGTCAACTGGACGGACGTGATCGCCACCAGTGCCATGACCCAGGTCCTGCTCGACGGCCTCGGCTACAACACCAAACAGACCAGCGCCTCCCAGCAGATCATCTTCGCCGGGATCCGTGATCAGCGCCTGGACCTGTTCCTCGGCTATTGGAACCCGTTGATGACGCAGACCATCACACCGTTCGTCGAGGCCAACCAGGTGAAAGTGCTCGAGGCACCGAGCCTGAAAGATGCCCGCGCCACCCTCGCCGTGCCGACGTATCTGGCCGACAAAGGCCTGAAAACCTTCGCCGACATCGCCAGGTTCGAGAAAGAACTGGGCGGCAAGATCTACGGCATCGAGCCTGGCTCGGGCGCCAATACCCAGATCAAAGCGATGATCGCCAAGAACCAGTTCGGCCTCGGCAAATTCCAGCTCGTCGAGTCGAGCGAAGCCGGCATGCTTGCCGCCGTCGATCGCGCCGTGCGCCGCAAGGAAGCCGTGGTGTTCTTCGGCTGGGCGCCGCACCCGATGAACGTCAACATTCAGATGACCTATCTGACCGGCAGCGAAGATGCCCTTGGCCCGAACGAAGGCATGGCTACGGTGTGGACTGTCACTACACCGAAATACGCCGAGCAGTGCCCGAACATCGGCCGCCTGCTGACCAACCTGACCTTCACCGCCGAAGCCGAGAGCCGGATGATGCAGCCGCTGCTCGATCACAAGGATGCCTTCGAGTCGGCCAAGCAATGGCTCAAGGATCACCCCGAAGACAAGCAGCGCTGGCTCGAAGGTGTGACGACTTTCGATGGCAAACCGGCCGCTGAAAATCTGCAACTGACCAGCAAATAACCTTGCGCTCAAAAGCCCCCTCACCCTGGCCCTCTCCCAAGGGATAGGGAATTTAACGACGCTTCGCAGCCCCGCCACGGGCTGCGGACAGACCCATCACGCCTGAAGGAAACGCACCATGAACCACGACGTCATCATCACCTGCGCACTCACCGGTGCTGGCGACACGACCGCCAAGAGCCCGCATGTGCCGGTCACCCCGAAACAGATCGCCGCTGCGGCAGTGGAAGCGGCCAAGGCTGGCGCCACCGTGGTGCACTGCCATGTGCGCGATCCGCAGACCGGTAAGTTCAGCCGCGACGTGGCGCTGTACCGCGAGGTGATGGAGCGCATCCGCGAGGCGGACGTCGACATCATCGTCAACCTCACCGCCGGGATGGGCGGAGACCTGGAAATCGGCGCTGGCGAGCAGCCGATGGAGTTCGGCCCGAACACCGATCTGGTCGGCCCGTTGACCCGTCTCGCCCACGTTGAAGAGCTGCTGCCGGAAATCTGCACCCTCGATTGCGGCACGCTGAATTTCGGCGACGGCGACACCATCTATGTCTCGACGCCGGCACAACTGCGCGCCGGCGCCAAGCGCATCACCGAACTGGGGGTGAAAGCCGAGCTGGAGATTTTCGACACCGGGCATCTGTGGTTCGCCAAGCAGATGATCAAGGAAGGCTTGCTCGACAACCCGCTGTTCCAGCTCTGCCTGGGCATCCCGTGGGGCGCGCCGGCCGACACCACCACCATGAAAGCCATGGTCGACAACCTCCCCGCCGATGCGGTGTGGGCGGGCTTCGGCATTGGCCGCATGCAGATGCCGATGGCCGCGCAAGCGGTGCTGCTCGGCGGCAACGTGCGGGTCGGGCTGGAAGACAACCTGTGGCTGGACAAAGGCGTGCTGGCGACCAATGGCCAATTGGTTGAGCGCGCCACGGAGATCCTCAGCCGCCTCGGTGCCCGCGTGCTCACGCCGGCGGAAGGCCGCAAGAAAATGGGCCTGACCCAGCGCGGCTGATCCCATCACCCATTCCACCTGTAGGAGCTGCCGAAGGCTGCGATCTTTTGCCTTTGATTTTTAGAAGCAAGATCAAAAGATCGCAGCCTTCGGCAGCTCCTACGGGGTCCTCGACTATCAGGGAATACCTATGCGCTTTATCACCGAAATCAAAACCTTCGCCGCCCTCGGCAGCGGTGTCATCGGCAGTGGCTGGGTCGCCCGCGCCCTCGCTCATGGCCTCGACGTGGTGGCCTGGGATCCGGCGCCCGGCGCCGAAGCGGCGTTGCGCCAGCGCGTGGCCAATGCCTGGGGCGCGCTGGAGAAGAACGGCCTGGCGCCGGGCGCTTCGCAGGATCGCCTGCGCTTTGTCGCCACCATCGAGGAATGCGTGCGCGACGCCGATTTCATTCAGGAGAGCGCCCCCGAGCGGCTGGAACTGAAACTCGGTCTGCACAGCAAAATCAGTGCCGCCGCCAAGCCCGACGCCTTGATTGGCTCGAGCACTTCAGGCCTGTTGCCCAGCGAGTTCTACGAGAGTTCGACGCACCCTGAACGCTGCGTGGTCGGGCATCCGTTCAATCCGGTCTATCTGTTACCGCTGGTGGAAGTGGTCGGCGGCAGGCACACCGCGCCTGAGGCGGTTCAAGCGGCGATGCAAGTCTACGAATCTCTTGGCATGCGTCCGTTGCATGTGCGCAAGGAAGTGCCGGGGTTCATCGCCGATCGCTTGCTTGAAGCGCTGTGGCGCGAGGCGCTGCACCTGGTCAATGACGGTGTGGCGACGACCGGCGAGATCGACGATGCGATTCGTTTTGGCGCCGGCCTGCGTTGGTCGTTCATGGGTACATTCCTGACTTACACCCTGGCCGGCGGCGATGCCGGCATGCGCCACTTCATGTCGCAATTCGGCCCGGCGTTGCAGTTGCCTTGGACGTATCTGCCAGCGCCGGAGCTGACCGACAAGCTGATCGATGATGTGGTCGATGGCACCAGTGAACAGTTGGGCCGCCACAGCATTTCGGCGCTGGAGCGCTATCGTGATGACTGCCTGCTGGCGGTGCTTGAGGCGGTGAAGACCACCAAAGAGAAGCATGGGATGAGTTTCAGCGAGTGATGGGGTTGGCATGACACTGCTGCCCTCACCCTAACCCTCTCCCTGAGGGAGAGGGGACTGACCGAGGTGTTTTTGCAAGCTACGCCGACTTGCACCTCTGAGTCGAACTCTGGACTTGAAAAGCTCGAAAATCGGCTCCCTTTTCCCCTCGCCCCCTTGGGGGAGAGGGCTGGGGTGAGGGGGTTGCTCTTGATCTTCACCCATCAACTGCGGGAATCGAAACCATGCCCCACCTCACCACCTACCAAACCACCATCATCACTGACTGGGTCGACTACAACGGCCACCTGCGCGATGCCTTCTACCTGCTGATCTTCAGCTATGCCACCGACGCGCTGATGGATCGCCTGGGCATGGACAGCAACAACCGCGAGGCCAGCGGCCATTCGCTGTTCACCCTCGAGCTGCACCTCAATTACCTGCACGAAGTGAAGCTCGATACCGAGGTCGAAGTGCGCACGCAAATCATCGCCCACGACAGCAAGCGTCTGCACCTCTACCACAGCCTGCACAAAATCGGCGAGGAACAGGAACTGGCCGGCAATGAACAGATGCTCCTGCACGTCGACCTCGCCGGCCCGCGCTCGGCGCCGTTCAGCCCCGACACGCTGCATCGCCTGCAAGCGATCGTCGCTGAGCAGACCGACCTGCCCGCTCCCGCTTACATCGGCCGCGTGATCGCGCTGCCACCTGCCCGGTAAATCCCTCCATCGTCAAGGAGCCGCCATGAACACCGCCGTCGCTGTTGCCGATTTTCGTACTTATCCGTTGATCAGCGCGCTACGTGGCGTGCAGGGTCTGGCGGATCGCGTTGTCATCGGATGGGCTGACAGTCGTGTCAGCCCGTTTCACCACGTATGGCTGCGCGACAATTGCCCGTGTGATCGCTGCGTCTATAGCGTCACCCGCGAGCAGGTCTTCGAGAGCGTCGATGCCGCCGAGGATCTGCAACCACTGGCCACGCGCATCGACACCGACGGCTGCCTGCGCATCGACTGGCAGGATGGTCACCTCAGCCGCTTCGATCCGGGCTGGTTGCGCGCTCACGCCTATGACGACGAGTCCCGCGCGGAACGCCTGGCCGGCAAACCGCAGAGCCGTCTGTGGCATAGCGATCTGCAGTTGCCGGTGTTCGACTACACCGCGCTGATGAACGACAACGCCGCGCTGCTGCAATGGTTGCTCGCCGTGCGCGACATCGGCCTGACCCAAGTGCGCGGCGTGCCCACCGAGCCGGGCTCGCTGAAGCTCATCGCGCAACGGATTTCCTTCATTCGCGAAAGCAATTTCGGCGTGCTGTTCAATGTGCAATCCAAAGCCGACGCCGACAGCAACGCCTACACCGCCTTCAACCTGCCATTGCATACGGATTTGCCGACTCGCGAGCTGCAACCGGGGCTGCAATTTCTGCATTGCCTGGTGAACGATGCCGAGGGTGGCGAAAGCATTTTCGTCGATGGTTTCGCGATCGCCGACGCCTTGCGTCGAGAGGATCCGCAGCTGTTTCAGGCCCTGTGTGAAATCCCCGTGGAGTTTCGCAACAAGGACCGGCACAGCGACTATCGCTGCCTGGCGCCAATCATTGCTGTGGATGCGTTGGGGCGTGTGGCGGAAATTCGCATGGCGAACTTTTTGCGCGGCGCGTTCGAGACGTCGGTGGCGCAGATGCCATTGCTGTATCGAGCCTATCGACGTTTTATCGCGATGACCCGCGAGCCGCGGTTCCGGCTGGTGCAGCGCCTCAATCCGGGAGAGTTGTGGTGCTTTGACAACCGCCGCACGCTGCATGCGCGCAATGCCTTTGACCCAGCCACCGGGGCGCGGCATTTCCAGGGCTGCTATGTCGACCGGGATGAGTTGTTGTCGCGGATTCTGGTGTTGCAGCGTTAGCCCGCTACAAGATCGCAGCCTTCGGCAGCTCCTACAGGGCAACGCATTCCACCTGTGGGAGCGAGCCTGCTCGCGAAAGCGTCAGCGGGAACAACCAATCTCTGACTGATTCACAGACAAAAAAAACTCCGATCAAGCCGTGACAGGATCGGAGCTGAGGAGGGTACTGTTGAGGAGCTGCCAGGCGAGGGTGACCAAACCTTCGTGAAGCGAGCTGAGGCCAGTTTGCCTACTCGCCAATCCACTCGGTTAGCCGAAAACGACCTGTTCATAGTCGTCCCGGCCACCGCGACAAAACGCCCTTGCCGCGTCCGGTCGGGGCCACCAGAATCGAGCCAAGACCTCCGTTGCCACAGAAGGATTTGCGTAATGATGTACGCCGATTTGATTGACCAGGAAGATCTGTTGGGCCAGCTCAAGGCCTTGGGTATTCAGGTGCCGAGCGGTACCACCGCCGAGCAGGCCTGTGAGTGCGCAGTACGAGGACTGGATAATGTTCGCGCATTTGAACTGCGCAAGATGGTCAAGGACATGTACACCAGCGGCGCCAGCATCCAGCCGGCGGTGCGTCAGGCGATCGACAAGCAGTTGTTACCAGCCCTTTCGGATTACCAGCAGTCCCACAGCGCCTGAGAACCCCCTTCGCGAGCAGGCTCGCTCCCACCCTGGAATGCATCCGACTGTGGGAGCGAGCCTGCTCGCGAAGAACGATGACTCGGTCTACAGCCTTACGCTGGCAAACGTCGATTCATTGCGCGCCTGACTCAGCGCCGACATCGGCCCCGACAGCGGCGACATCACGATCGCCTGCGGCAGCGGCAGCATGGCCACTTGCTGGGTGGTGTTGGAGCCGACGCGCTCGTCACGCGGCGGAATGCCGAAGTACTCGCGGTAGCACTTGGAGAAGTGCGGCGTGGAGACGAAACCACACACCGATGCCACTTCGATGATCGACATCGGCGTCTGCTTGAGCAGTTGCCGGGCGCGGATCAGCCGCAGCTTCAGGTAATAGCGCGACGGTGAGCAGTGCAGGTATTTCTGGAACAACCGCTCCAGCTGTCGACGCGACACCGCGACATACACCGCCAGCTCATCAAGATCGATCGGCTCTTCCAGATTGGCTTCCATCAGCGCGACGATTTCCTGCAGCTTCGGCTGATTGGTGCCGAGCATGTGCTTGAGCGGCACACGCTGGTGATCCTGTTCGTTGCGGATGCGCTCGTAGACGAACATTTCCGAAATCGCTGCGGACAGTTCGCGACCGTGATCGCGGCTGATCAGGTGCAGCATCATGTCCAGCGGCGCAGTGCCGCCGGAGCTGGTGAAGCGGTTACGGTCGAGGGTGAACAGGCGTGTGCTCATGGCCACGCGCGGGAAAGCTTCCTGCATCGCCGCCAGGCATTCCCAGTGCACGCTGCAATCGAAGCCGTCGAGCAGACCGGCGCAGGCCAGCGCCCAACTGCCAGTGCACACCGCGCCAAGACGCTTGGACTGGCGCGCCTGGCTTTGCAGCCAGGACACGTGCTCACGGGTCACGGTTCGTTGAATGCCGATGCCGCCGCAGACGATCACGGTGTCCAGTGGCGGGGCTTTGTGCATGGAGGCGTCAGGGGTGATCTGCAGACCGTCACTGGCCCAGACCTGGCCGCCATCGACAGTGAGGGTGCTCCAGCGATACAGCTCACGACCGGACAATTGGTTGGCCATGCGCAGTGGCTCAACGGCGGACGCCAGGGAAATCAGCGTGAAATTGTCCAGCAGCAGAAAGCCGATGGATTGAGGCGCACGGTTCTGGGGTTGGGCCCCGGAGTTGAACGACGTCATCGCGGTATCTCCTCACACAAAGCGGGTGGTGGCCTCAGGCGGAGGCTCTTGTTATTGCCGGCATTCTCACGAGGGAAGCAGGCTTTGTTATGACAGAGCAATTGCCATGCCTGAAATTGGATGGCCATTCAATAACTCCTGAAAACGACCTCGCAACGCGTCTATACGAGACCTCGGATCACGGCATTTCGAAGTGCCATCAAGCGCCTTGACCGCCCTGCCGCGCAGCCTGTGAGCAGATCGGTAGCACTTGTGGGAACGGGCCTGCAGAGGATTTGCGCAGAGTGTCACCGCAAGCACGGGCGACCAGCGGTCAAGTAACGACTGATAAGTCACGGCTGATAAAGACGCTTGTCTGATTGCGACGCGCCAAAAGGTGGCGTGAATGAAATGAGGTGTTCATTTGGTGAGCAGTTTTGACTGGTCTGGCCTCATCACACTGAATGCCGTTCATGGGCCACTGTGGCGAGGGAGCTTGCTCCCGCTGGACTGCGAAGCAGACCCGAAACCAGACTTGCGGTTGTGCAATTGAAATGCATCAAGCTGATTGCGACTGCTGCGCAGCCGAGCGGGAGCAAGCTCCCTCGCCACAATAAATATGCGTCAGCACTCCACGGCACTGACCGCCAACCCACCGCGCGACGTTTCTTTATATTTGTCATGCATATCGGCGCCGGTATCGCGCATAGTGCGGATCACCCGGTCCAGGGAAATGAAGTGTTGACCGTCGCCACGCAGGGCCATTTGCGCGGCGTTGATCGCCTTCACCGCGGCAATCGCGTTGCGCTCGATGCACGGCACCTGCACCAGACCACCGACCGGATCGCAGGTCAGGCCCAAGTTGTGCTCCAGACCGATTTCCGCTGCGTTGCACAACTGTTCAGGCGTGGCGCCGAGAATCTCCGCCAGCCCCGCCGCCGCCATCGCGCAGGCCGAACCGACCTCACCCTGGCAACCGACTTCAGCGCCAGAGATCGAAGCATTCTTCTTGCACAGAATGCCGACCGCCGCCGCGCTGAGGAAATAGTCGACGACGTTGGCGTCGGTCACCGCCTCGCTGAACTTCATAAAGTAGTGCAACACCGCCGGGATGATCCCCGCCGCGCCGTTGGTCGGTGCGGTGACCATACGCCCGCCGGCAGCATTCTCTTCATTGACGGCCAGGGCGAACAGGTTGACCCACTCCATTGCGCTCAGGGTCGAGCCGATGACGTTGGGTTTGTTCAGTTCCTGCAGGCTGCGGTGCAACTTCGCCGCGCGCCGGCGCACGTTCAAGCCGCCGGGCAGAATGCCTTCGTGCTTGAGGCCCTGCTCGACGCAATCCTGCATCGCCCGCCACAGCTTCATCAGGCCGGCGCGGATTTCTTCTTCGCTGCGCCAGACCTTTTCGTTGGCCATCATCAGTTCGGCAACGCGCAGATTGTGCGTCTCGCACAGTTCCAGCAGCTCGACGGCACTGGAGAAGTCGTAGGGCAATTCGGTGCGATCCAGATCAACCACACCGCTGGCCGCTTGCGCCTCATCAACGACAAAGCCGCCGCCGATTGAATAGTAGGTGTCACGGTGCAGCTCACCGAACTCGCCTTCGGCAACCAGGGTCATGGCGTTGGGATGGAATGGCAGGTTTTCATCGATCAGGCGCATGTCCCGGGCCCAGACAAACGGCACCGACAGACGACCATCCAATAACAGCGTATGGGTTTCGCGCAGCGCCTGAATGCGCGGGCCGATCTGCGACGGGTCGATTGCGTCCGGCCACTCGCCCATCAGGCCCATGATCACCGCGTTATCGCTGCCGTGACCGACGCCGGTGGCCGACAGCGAACCGAACAATTGCACCTCGATGCGCCGCACCTGTTCCAGCTGATGCTTGCCGCGCAGCGACTCGACGAACAGCGCGGCGGCGCGCATCGGGCCGACGGTGTGGGAACTGGAAGGGCCGATGCCGATTTTGAACAGGTCGAAAACGCTGATAGCCATTGCTGCATAGCTCCTGAGAATACCGGTCCGGGCGGCAAAAGCGCCCGCTGGCGGAGCTGCTACGCTCAAGCTGCGATCCGCCGAATGCCGGCATCATCGGGCTTTTGTCGGCGCGCACGGCGTCTGACACCGACGCACTCATGTCCAGCAGCGTCGTTACGTTTTCGCCCCGCAAATACGCCG
Source organism: Pseudomonas sp. NDM (assembly GCF_003105095.1). Classification (NCBI taxonomy): domain Bacteria; kingdom Pseudomonadati; phylum Pseudomonadota; class Gammaproteobacteria; order Pseudomonadales; family Pseudomonadaceae; genus Pseudomonas; species Pseudomonas sp. NDM. Next base: position 32,545 of record NZ_QETJ01000022.1, read on the forward strand.
CTTTTATGCAGTTGTGCAGGTCATCGGAGGCGGAAAAAAGCTGTAAGCGACGTCACCGACACTGGAAGCGACCATCCCTGTACTGGATACGACCCTCCCTGTAGGCGTCAGATTTTCACTGGTACATGATCGGGATGACTCGATTGCCAGGCGCTGCGGTAGAGCTGTCTTACGAACGCCACCAACCGCAACCCATAAGTGCGGTGGTCCACAGTCGGAACACTGCCAAAAAAAACACCAAGGAGTCCATCCATGAAAGGTTCCCCGTCGTTGTTGTTGGCCGCCCTGCTGAGTCTGCCGTTACTGGCGCAAGCCGCAGAACCGGCACAGTGCAGCCTCGTTAACTTCTCCGATGTCGGCTGGACCGACATCACCGCGACCACCGCCACCACTTCCGTCGTTCTCAACGCCCTCGGCTACAAGACCAAGACCACCATGATCTCCGTGCCCGTGACCTACAAGTCGCTGGCCGACGGCAAGAACATGGACGTGTTTCTCGGTAACTGGATGCCGACCATGGAGAACGACATCAAGCCGTACCGCGATGCCGGCACTGTCGACACCGTGCGCACCAACCTCAAGGGCGCCAAGTACACCCTCGCAGTGCCGCAAGCCCTGTACGACAAAGGCCTGCATGACTTCGCCGATATCGCCAAATTCAAGAAAGAGCTCGACGGCAAGATCTACGGCATCGAGCCGGGCAACGACGGCAACCGGCTGATCCAGAGCATGATCGACAAGGACGCCTTCGGCCTGAAAACCGCCGGTTTCAAGGTGGTCGAATCGTCCGAGGCCGGCATGCTCTCGCAAGTCGACCGGGCGCAGAAACGCGACACCGCCGTGGTCTTCCTCGGCTGGGCCCCGCACCCGATGAACAAGCGCTTCAAGATTCAATACCTGACCGGCGGCGACGACTTCTTCGGCCCCGATTTCGGCGCAGCCACCGTGGCCACCAACACCCGGAAGGGTTACGCCGAAGAATGCAGCAATGTTGGTCAGCTGTTGAAAAACCTGGAGTTCACCGTCGACATGGAAAGTGAACTGATGGGCAACATCCTCGACGACAAGATGAAGCCTGACGCGGCCGCCAAGGCCTGGCTGAAAAAGAATCCACAGGTGCTCGAAACCTGGCTCGCTGGCGTGACCACCATTGACGGTAAACCAGGCCTGGAGGCCGTGAAAGCCAAGCTCGCGCCTTGATTCGAGGGGCATCGCTTATGCCGGGCAGGCGTGCCTGCCCGGGCTGTTAATTTCCTTGCATGCGGACGTTCACTACCATGCTGATTGATCAGAAAATACCTCTAGGCCAGTACATCGCGGGCTTCGTCGAATGGTTGACGCAACACGGCGCCAACACCTTCGACGCAATCGCCGTGACACTGGAAACGATGATCCACGGCGTGACGTTTGCGCTCACCTGGTTCAACCCACTGGTGCTGATTGGCCTGATTGCCATCATCGCCCATCTGATTCAACGCAAGTGGGGCCTGACCGCGTTTGTGGTCGCCTCGTTCCTGCTGATCCTCAATCTGGGGTACTGGCAGGAAACCATGGAAACCCTCGCCCAGGTGCTGTTCGCCACCCTGGTCTGCGTGTTGATCGGCGTGCCGCTGGGCATCGTCGCCGCGCACAAACCGATGTTCTACACCATGATGCGGCCGGTGCTCGATCTGATGCAGACCGTGCCGACCTTCGTTTACCTCATTCCTACCCTGACCCTCTTCGGGCTGGGTGTGGTACCGGGCCTGATCTCCACGGTGGTCTTCGCCATCGCGGCGCCGATCCGCCTGACCTACCTGGGCATCCGCGATGTCCCGCAAGAACTGATGGACGCCGGCAAGGCCTTCGGCTGCTCGCGTCGCCAACTGCTCTCAAGGATCGAACTGCCGCACGCCATGCCAAGCATCGCGGCCGGCATCACCCAGTGCATCATGCTGTCGCTGTCGATGGTGGTGATCGCGGCACTGGTCGGCGCCGACGGACTCGGCAAACCGGTGGTCAACGCACTGAACACTGCTGATATTGCGCTGGGCTTCGAAGCAGGCCTGGCAATCGTACTGCTGGCGATCATGCTCGACCGTATCTGCAAACAACCCGACGCCAAAGTAGGGGGTGACGCATGAGCATAATTCGCTTCGAAGACGTCGACGTAATCTTCTCCAAAGACCCGCGCGAGGCACTCAAGCTGCTCGATCAGGGCATGACCCGCAACGAGATCCTCAAGAAGACCGGGCAGATCGTCGGCGTGGAAAAGGCCACGCTGGACATCAACAAGGGCGAGATCTGCGTGCTGATGGGCCTGTCCGGTTCGGGCAAGTCGAGCCTGCTGCGCTGCATCAACGGCCTTAACACCGTGAGCCGCGGCAAGTTGTTCGTCGAGCACGAAAACCGCCAGATCGACATCGCCTCCTGCACCCCGGCCGAGCTGAAAATGATGCGCACCAAGCGCATTGCCATGGTGTTCCAGAAATTCGCCCTGATGCCCTGGCTGACGGTGCGCGAGAACATCAGTTTCGGCCTGGAAATGCAGGGCCGACCGGAGAAGGAACGCAAAAAACTGGTCGATGAGAAACTTGAACTGGTTGGCCTGACCCAGTGGCGCAACAAGAAGCCGGACGAACTCTCCGGCGGCATGCAGCAGCGCGTCGGCCTCGCCCGCGCGCTGGCGATGGACGCCGATATCCTGCTGATGGACGAACCGTTCTCGGCGCTCGACCCGCTGATCCGCCAGGGTCTGCAGGACGAATTGCTGGAACTGCAACGCAAGTTGAGCAAGACCATCGTGTTTGTGAGCCACGACCTCGATGAAGCCCTCAAACTGGGCAGCCGCATCGCGATCATGAAGGACGGCCGGATCATCCAGTACAGCGTGCCGGAAGAAATCGTCCTCAACCCGGCGGACGACTACGTGCGGACCTTTGTTGCCCACACCAATCCGCTCAACGTGCTTTGCGGCCGCAGCCTGATGCGCACGCTGGACAAGTGCAAACGCATCAACGGCTCGGTGTGCCTCGATCCGGGCGGCGATTCGTGGCTGGACCTGGCCGAAGGCAACACCATAAAAGGCGCCCGGCAGAACGGTTCAGTACTGAACCTGCAGAACTGGGCACCTGGCCAAGCGGTGGAAGGCCTGGAGCGCAAGCCGACGCTGGTGGACTCGAACATCGGCATGCGTGACGCGCTGCAGATCCGTTATCAGACCGGCAACAAGCTGGTGCTGCACGATAACAATCATGTGGTGGGGATCCTCGGCGACAGCGAGCTGTATCACGCGTTGTTGGGCAAGAACCTCGGTTAAGGCGGGATAAAAAAAGGGATCGCGGTGAGCGATCCCTTTTTTATTGGGTCAGGGAAAAGCCCCTCACCCTAGCCCTCTCCCAGAGGGAGAGGGGACTGACCGGGGGATGCTGCAGATCTGCACCGACCTGATCTTGCTTTATCGAATCCATAATCGACTCGATCTTTCAGGTCAATGTACAACGCCAGACACCTTAGTCGGCTCCCTCTCCCTCCGGGAGAGGGCTGGGGTGAGGGTCAGCTTTTGACTTTAGCTATAAACCCGCCCCAACAACTGCCGATGGCTCTCGAACTGATCGAGCACATCCCGGGTAATCTGCTCCGGCGTAAAGCCCATCAAGTCGTAATCCTGACTGCCATTGTGCAGATACACCTCGGCCCGGTAATAACGCTGGCGCGCTTCATCCGCTTGCGCCGATTCGGTCGGAGTCGCCAGATAGCCGTCCAGGCTCACTTCATAAACGAAAGGGTTGCCCTCTTCCATTTCGACCCGCACACCCATGCAACGCTTGGCCTTGCCCAACAGCGTCTGCACTTCAATCCCCTGATTGCGCAATTGTGCGGCCGCATCTTCCAGCGCCGGGGTGACATGTTTGTCCATGAAGCGCTGCACCACCGATTGGCTCGGCTGCAGATCCAGCTGAGTCAGGCGCTCGCTGAAACCACGGCGTCCGCGCTCGGCCAGTTGCGCTTGCTCCTGTTCGATCTGCACGTCCTGGCGCATCGCCTTGTGCAGGCCGAACATGAAGCAGATCAGCACCACCGAGAACGGCAGGCCGGCCAGCACGACCATGGTCTGCATGGCTTCGAAGTTGCCGGCGAACAGCAGGCCAATGGTCACCAGCGTGATCACCACCGACCAGAAGATCCGCAGCCAGTGCGGCGCGTCTTCATCGACGTTACCGCCCTTGCACGACAGGTTCGCCATCATCACCGCGCCGGAGTCGGCCGGGGTCAGGAACAGCACGAAGCCGACGAAGATCGACACACCGATGACGACTTTCGACGCCGGGTAATGCTCAAGCAACTGATAAATCGCCATCGACGGCTGTTCCAGCGCCGTCTTGCCCAACTCCACCGCGCCCTGATTCATCACCAGATCCAGCGCCGAGTTACCGAAGATCGACAGCCACGCCAAGGTGAAGCCCAGCGGAATCAGCAGCACGCCAGCGACCAGTTCCCGCACGCTGCGGCCACGGGAAATCCGCGCGATGAACATGCCCACGAATGGCGCCCAGGAAATCCACCATGCCCAGTAGAACAGGGTCCACAGGCCGAGCCAGCGGTCGGACTTGGCGCTGTCGCCTTCATAGACGTACAGGTCGAAAGTCTTCAACACGACGCCGTTGAGGTAGTCACCGATGTTCTGCACAAAGCCGTTGAGCAAGTGCAGGGTCGGGCCGAACAACAGGACGAAAATCAGCAGGCCGCTGAACAACACGATGTTCAGGTTGGACAGGCGACGAATGCCGTTTTCCACACCCGACACGGCGGCGATGGTCGCCACGGTGCTCATGACGATGATGACGATCAGCAGGTTGGTGTTGCTGTGCTCCATGCCGAACAGGTTCTCCAGCCCGGACGACACTTGCAGCGAGCCGATCCCCAGGTTGGTCACCAGACCCAGCAGCGTTACGAACATGCCGAAGCCGTCTACCGCGTGCCCGGCCGCGCCCTTGACCCAGCGCTCGCCGACCAGCGGATACAGTGCCGAACGCAGCGCCAGCGGCTGGTTATGCCGATAGGCAAAATACGCCACGGCCAGACCGACCAGTGCGTAGATCGCCCAGCCGTGCAGGCCCCAGTGCAGGAACGTCAGTTGTACTGCCTGCCGCGCGGCAAGGTTGCTGGCCGACGTGCCTTCCGGCGGATTGAAATAGTGATCCAGCGGCTCGGACGCGCCGAAGTACAACAGCGAAATGCCGATGCCTGACGAGAACAGCATCCCCGCCCAGGCGCCGTAACTGAAATCCGGGGTGTCGTCCTTGCTGCCCAGTTTGAGTTTGCCGTACGAGGAAAACGCCAGGCCGACCACGAACACCAGGTAGGCGGCGATCACCACCATGTAGTACCAGCCGAAGCTGCGCGACAACCAGGCCTGGGCCATCCCCAACATTCTGCCGGCCTCTTGCGGGGCGATGATCAGAATGGCGGTCAACAACAGAATCAGCGCGGTCGAGGTGTAGAACACCCAACCGTTGACCGTCACCTTCTCGGGCGGGGTCTTTATTAGCGAGGCAGAACTCATGGCACAAATGCTCCAGGCAGTGCGAGAGAAGAACACAAGGCATCACGGCACCCGACCAATCGGTTAGTTGGCAGCCGACCGGCGGGTGATATAAAGACACTCCGAAAAAAGCCCGAACCTGCCGAAATGGCGTTGCGTATTCGCTTTCGTGGCCAGAGGTGCCGGACGTTCATCCGAAACCTGGCCCCGAGCGTCTTGCCCTTTCAACACGTCCCTCGAATCACGAACCGCGCCATGCCCCACGCAGGTTTCGAGCCGTTTCAGGTGTCGGTTTTTATCGTCATCACGCGTAGGAATTTTCTGTAGGCAGCGACGAATTGTCGCAGATCTTATTCTTTGTTGATTGAACGTTCAATCAAAACAAAATAGACTGGCCCTCAATCCGATCGGCGTCATTCGCCCCTCGGAAGGCCTAAGGAGATGTGCAAGATGCCCAAGGTCGGTATGCAACCCATCCGCCGCCAACAACTGATCGAAGCCACTTTGCAGGCCGTCGATCAGGTCGGAATGGGGGACGCCAGCATTGCGCTGATCGCCCGTTTGGCCGGTGTCTCGAATGGCATCATCAGTCATTACTTTCAGGACAAGAACGGCCTGATCGCCGCCACGATGCGGTACCTGATGACCGCCCTCAGCGAGAGCGTCACCGCGCGCCGTCAGGCGCTGGCAGATGACAGCCCACGGGCGCATCTGCAGGTGATCATCGAAGGCAACTTCGACGCCAGCCAGGTCAATGGCCCGGCAATGAAAACCTGGCTGGCCTTCTGGGCCACCAGCATGCACCAGCCGTCTTTGCACAGGTTGCAGCGGATCAACGATCACCGTCTGTATTCCAACCTGTGTTGCCAGTTCCGCCGTGTGCTGCCGCTCGAAGATGCGCGCAGTGCGGCCCGGGGTCTGGCAGCGTTGATTGACGGCTTGTGGTTGCGCGGCGCGCTGTCGGGAGACGCTTTCGACACGGCGCAGGCGCAACAGATCGCTTACGAATACATGGATTTCCAATTGGCCAAGCAGGTGAGCTAGAGCACACAGAAACGCTCAGCCCCTGAACTCCACCGCAGCGTCATCGCGGTGGTCAACGCCAACCACCAATGCACTTGCGAGGACACTATGGCCCGTTTCGAACTGCAAAAACTCTACATCGATGGCGCGTATACCGATGCCGGCAGCGACGCCACCTTCGAAGCCATCAACCCGGCGAACGGTGAAGTCCTCGCACTGGTGCAGCGTGCGACCAAGGACGACGTCGAGCGCGCCGTGGTCAGCGCCGAAAAGGGCCAGAAAATCTGGGCCGCGATGACCGCCATGGAGCGTTCGCGCATCCTGCGTCGCGCCGTCGACATCCTGCGCGAGCGCAACGATGAACTGGCCGCGCTGGAAACCCTGGACACCGGCAAATCCTTCTCCGAAACCAAATACGTCGACATCGTCACCGGCGCCGACGTGCTGGAATACTACGCAGGCCTGGTGCCCGCCATCGAAGGCGAGCAGATCCCGCTGCGTGACACCTCTTTCGTCTACACCCGTCGCGAGCCGCTGGGTGTGGTCGCCGGTATCGGCGCGTGGAACTACCCGATCCAGATCGCGCTGTGGAAATCCGCTCCAGCCCTGGCGGCCGGTAACGCGATGATCTTCAAGCCAAGCGAAGTCACCTCGTTGACCACCCTGAAACTGGCCGAGATCTACACCGAAGCCGGCGTGCCGAACGGCGTGTTCAACGTCCTGACCGGCAGCGGCCGCGAAGTCGGCACCTGGCTGACCGAGCACCCGCGCATCGAGAAAATCTCCTTCACCGGCGGCACCGACACCGGCAAGAAAGTCATGGCCAGCGCCTCGGCTTCGTCGCTGAAAGACGTGACCATGGAACTGGGCGGCAAGTCGCCGCTGATCATCTTTGACGACGCCGACCTCGATCGCGCCGCCGACACCGCGATGATGGCCAACTTCTACAGCTCCGGTCAGGTCTGCACCAACGGCACTCGCGTGTTCGTACCGGCGCACCTGAAAGCTGCGTTCGAAGCCAAGATCGTTGAACGCGTTGCACGCATCCGCGTCGGCAACCCGGAAGACGAAAATACCAACTTCGGCCCGCTGGTCAGCTTCGCCCATATGGAAAGCGTGCTGGCCTATATCGAAAAAGGTAAAGAACAAGGCGCCCGCGTCCTGTGCGGCGGCGGTCGTCTGACCGACGGCGAATTCGCCAAAGGCGCGTTCGTTGCACCGACCGTGTTCACCGATTGCAGCGACGACATGACCATCGTCCGCGAAGAAATCTTCGGCCCGGTGATGGCGATCCTCTCCTACGAAACCGAAGAAGAAGTGATCCGCCGCGCCAACGACACCGACTTCGGCCTGGCCGCCGGTATCGTCACCAAAGACCTGAACCGCGCCCACCGCGTGATTCATCAACTGGAAGCCGGTATCTGCTGGATCAACGCCTGGGGCGAGTCCGACGCGAAAATGCCGGTCGGCGGCTACAAGCAGTCGGGCGTGGGCCGTGAGAACGGGATCAGCTCGCTGAATAACTTCACCCGGATCAAATCGGTACAGGTCGAGCTGGGCGATTACGTCTCGGTGTTCTGATCTGCCGCAACGCTGAAGTCGGGGCCCTTGTGGCGAGGGAGCTTGCTCCCGCCGGGCTGCGAAGCGGCCCCGACTGCAGACACCGCAGTTATCCAGACAGAACTCAGTTGCAGGCTTTGCGACTGCTGCGCAGCCGAGCGGGAGCAAGCTCCCTCGCCACAGCAAGTGGCCACTCGGCAGCCTGACCACATTTAAAGAGGGTGCATTCAATGTCCCAAGAATTCGATTCCATCATCATAGGTGCCGGCTCGGCCGGTAACACCCTGGCGACCCGTCTGACTGAAGACGAAGGCGTCACCGTTCTGCTGCTCGAAGCCGGGGGCCCGGACTACCGCCTCGACTTCCGCACGCAGATGCCCGCCGCGCTGGCGTTCCCGCTGCAAGGGCGTCGCTACAACTGGGCCTATGAAACCGATCCAGAGCCACATATGGACGGTCGCCGGATGGAATGCGGTCGCGGCAAGGGCCTCGGCGGTTCTTCGCTGATCAACGGCATGTGCTACATCCGTGGCAACGCCATGGACTACGACGGCTGGGCGAAACTGCCGGGCCTGGAAGACTGGTCGTACCTCGATTGCCTGCCGTACTTCCGCAAAGCCGAAACCCGTGACATCGGCCCGAACGATTACCACGGTGGCGAAGGCCCGGTCAGCGTGACCACACCGAAGGCCGGCAACAACCCGCTGTTCCACGCCATGGTTGAAGCCGGCGTGCAGGCCGGATACCCGCGCACCGAAGACCTCAACGGCTACCAGCAGGAAGGCTTCGGCCCGATGGACCGCACCGTGACGCCGAATGGCCGCCGTGCTTCCACCGCCCGTGGCTACCTCGACATTGCCAAGAAGCGTTCGACCCTGACCATCGTCACCCACGCCCTGACCGACAAGATTCTGTTTGAAGGCAAGCGTGCGGTCGGCGTGCGTTACCTGATCGGCGACGCAGAAGAGCGCGTTGAAGCCAAGGCGCGCAAAGAAGTGCTGCTGTGCTCCGGCGCGATCGCTTCGCCGCAGATTCTGCAGCGTTCCGGTGTCGGCCCGGCGAAACTGCTGGAAAGCCTCGACATCCCGGTGGTTCACGATCTGCCGGGCGTTGGTGAAAATCTGCAGGATCACCTTGAGCTGTACCTGCAATACGCCTGCACCCAACCGGTCTCGCTGTACCCGTCGCTGCTCTGGTACAACCAGCCGGCGATCGGTGCGGAGTGGCTGTTCAACGGCACCGGCATCGGTGCCAGCAACCAGTTCGAGGCCGGCGGTTTCATTCGTTCGCGTCCGGAATTCGAGTGGCCGAACATCCAGTACCACTTCCTGCCGGTGGCGATCAACTACAACGGCAGCAACGGTGTGAAAGAGCACGGTTTCCAGGCGCACATGGGTTCCATGCGCTCGCCGAGCCGTGGCCGCGTCCAGGTCAAATCCAAGGACCCGCGCCAGCACCCGAGCATCCTGTTCAACTACATGGCTACCGAGCAGGACTGGCAGGAATTTCGCGACGGCATCCGCCTGACCCGCGAAATCATGCAGCAGCCGGCCCTCGACGCGTTCCGTGGTCGCGAAATCAGCCCGGGCATCGAAGTGCAAACCGATGAGCAGCTCGACAAGTTCATCCGCGAGCACGCCGAAACCGCGTTCCACCCGTCCTGCTCGTGCAAGATGGGCACCGACGAGATGGCCGTGGTCGATGGCGAAGGTCGTGTGCACGGCATGCAGAGCCTGCGCGTGGTCGATGCCTCGATCATGCCGATCATCACCACCGGCAACCTCAACGCACCGACGATCATGATGGCGGAGAAAATCGCCGACAAGATCCGTGGTCGCAAACCGCTGCCGCGCAGCAACGCTGCGTACTACGTCGCGAACGGCGCGCCGGTCAAAGGCAAGCCGATGCGCGATATCACCCCGGTTACCCAGTAAGTCGTAAGACCGAGGCGCGACCTTCGCGAGCAGGCTCGCTCCCACATTGGAATGCATTTCAACTGTGGGAGCGAGCCTGCTCGCGTAGGGGCCCTCAGATTCAGCACAAATTCCCCCGCTGCACAGTAAAACCTCCTACACCCCCTCTTCACTTGATCCTACCCCCACGCAGGCCTACTCTAGACCTCGCGCAACCGTTTCACCCCTCCCCGCTGTCGCCCTGCCGCTACTCCATTACAAGGAGGTTCCCGAATGTTCGATTTCCACCCCCAGCTCAAGCAGCGCTTCGCTGCCTTGCGCACGGGCGCTGAATTTTTTTCCCTGCGGTATGTGCGCGAGTCCGGGCAGTATCTGTCGGTGCGCAAGAACGTCGCCGAACCGCCGAGCCTGCGCCGCGACGAAGGGGCGATGCTCACCGTGCGGGTCAATGGCGTCGAAGCCTACGCGGCGACCAACGATCTTTCGCAACAGGGCCTGCAAGCTGCCCTCGAACGCGCCGAGCAACAGGCCCGGCGGCTCAAGCCGCACGCCTTGCTCGATCTGCGCGAGCAGCCGGTTTCCAGCGATCGCGCCGATTATTTTTCGCCTAACCTCGAACAGCCCTTCCCGTCCCTGAGCGAATGCTTCGAGCTGCTCGGCGCGGAATCCGCCTCGGTGCCCAAGGATGAGCGCCTGGTCAATTGGCAGGTGAGCATCGGCGTCACTCACGTCGAGCAGATTTACCTGAGCAGCGCCGGCGCCGAACTGCGTCAGGCCCAGCGCTTCGTCTATCCGGGCCTCGACGTCACGGCCTACGACGGCAACGACAGCCAGACCCGTAGCCTTGGCCGGGAGAATTTTGGCCAACAGGGTGGCGCCGATGTCATCAGCCGTTGCGGACTGGTCGGTGCCGGCCCGCAAGTGGCCGATCAGGCCCTGCAACTGCTGCTCGCGCCGAACACCCCGCAAGGCCCGCGCGATCTGCTGCTGATGCCCGATCAGATGATGCTGCAGATCCACGAGTCCATCGGCCACCCGCTGGAGCTCGACCGGATCCTGGGTGATGAGCGCAATTACGCCGGCACCAGTTTCGTCAAAACCAGCGATTTCGGCAGCCTGCAATATGGCTCCAGGCTGCTCAACGTAACCTTCGATCCGGACATTCCCGAAGAACTCGCCAGCTACGGCCATGACGACGACGGCACTGCGGCCAGCAAGCAATTCCTGATTCGCGACGGCCTGCTGCTGCGGCCACTGGGCGGAGCGCTGTCGCAATATCGCGCCGGCCTCGATGGCGTCGCCAACAGCCGCGCCTGCGGCTGGAACCGCCCGCCGATCGACCGCATGGCCAACCTCAACATCGAGCCGGGTGATCAAACGCTGGAGCAGATGATCGGCGGTATCGAGCACGGCATCCTGATGAGCACCAACCGTTCGTGGTCGATCGACGATGCGCGCAACAAATTCCAGTTCGGCTGCGAATGGGGCCAGCTGATCGAGAACGGTGAACTTAAAGGCGTGGTGAAAAATCCCAACTACCGGGCGATTTCCGCGCACTTCTGGAAGAGCCTGCGCGCCGTCGGCGATGCCAACACCGTCAAGGTGCTGGGCACGCCGAACTGCGGCAAGGGCGAACCGAACCAGGTGATTCGCGTCGGCCACGCTTCGCCGGCCTGCGTATTCAGCAACATTGATGTGTTTGGGGGAGACGCCTGATGAGCATTTCGAAGCGTCAGTCCGACGCCTTCAAGGTCATGGTCAACTGGCTGCGCGACAGCGTGCGCGAGCCGGAACAGTTCACGCTCAGCTACGCCGCCGAAGCCTCGGCGTTCGTGCGCTTCAATCACGCCAAGGTGCGCCAGGCCGGGCAGGTGCAACAGGCCAACGTCGGCCTGAAACTGATCAACGACGGTCGCCACGCCGACCTGCAGATCACCTTGTCCGGGGATCAGGAAGCCGATCTGCAACGGCTCGCCGAGGGCCTGCAGCAATTGCGCGAAACCCTGCCGCTGCTGCCGCAGGATCCGTATCTGCTGCTCAATCACAACAGTTGGCAGAGCACGCACGTACAAGCGCATCCGCTGCCGGACACCGAAGATGTCGTCGGGCAAATCTGCGCCGCCGCTGAAGGTCTCGACCTGGTCGGTTTTTATGCTGCCGGTCCGATCAGCCGCGGTTTCGCCAGTTCCGCCGGCGCGTTCGGCTGGCATGAAGCCAACAGCTTCAATTTCGACTTCAGCCTGTTCCATGAAAATGGCGAAGCGGTGAAGGCCAGCTACGCCGGGCACGACTGGAGCGACGAGGGTTTCGCCAGGCGTTTCGCCCAGGCTCGCGAACAGCTTGAGTTTCTCGGCCGACCGTTACGCACCCTGGCGCCGGGTCAGTACCGCGCCTATCTGGCGCCGGCGGCGCTGGAAGAAATCATGGGCATGCTCAGTTGGGGCGGCTTTTCGGCGCAGTCGATTGCCAGCAAGAGCAGTCCGTTGCAGAAGCTCTACGTCGGGGATCAGGCATTCAGCCCGTTGCTGTCGCTGGATGAGAAAGTCAGTGAGTCGCTGAGCCCGGCGTTCTCCGCCGAAGGCTATCCGCGCAGCGATCTGCGTCTGATCATCGAGGGCAAGGCCGGGGATCAACTGGTCGGCTCGCGCAGCGCTGCCGAATATGGTCTGGCGGCGAACGGTGCGGGCGGCGGCGAGATGCCCAGCGCGTTGAACATGGCTGCAGGTGATTTGTCGCAGCAAGAGATCCTCAAGCAGTTGGGCACCGGGCTGTACATCAGCAACCTGTGGTACTTGAACTACTCGGACCAACCGGCGGCGCGTATGACCGGCATGACCCGCTTCGCGACATTCTGGGTCGAGAACGGCGAGATCCAGGCGCCGGTCAGCACCATGCGTTTCGATGACAGCGCTTACAACCTGCTCGGTTCGCAGCTGGAAGCGTTGACCACCGAGCGCGAGCTGCTGCTATCGGCGAGCACCTACAGCCAGCGCAATACCTCGTCGGCGTTGTTGCCGGGAGCGTTGGTCAGCCGACTGACCTTGACCCTGTAAATCGCCCCCCGGTGAGGGGGGGCACACTCAACTGTGGCGAGGGAGCTTGCTCCCGCTGGGTTGCGAAGCGACCCCAAAACCGGAGTTCACGGTGTTCCAGTAATACCGCGCTGGCCGGATTCACGACGGCTGCGCCGCCGAGCGGGAGCAAGCTCCCTCGCCACAGAGTTTCATTCAGACCGACAAGCCGGATTAACCACCTTCAGAGGTTCCATGCCCAACCGCCCGCCTCTCGACGCCATCACCGCACGCTGGTTGCCGTGGGTCGTCGCCATTGCGTTCTTCATGCAGTCCCTCGACGGGACCATCCTCAACACCGCGCTGCCGGCCATGGCCAGCGATCTCGCAGAAGACCCGTTGCGCATGCAGGGCGTGATCATCGCCTACATGCTCACCGTCGCCCTGTTGATCCCGGCGTCAGGCTGGATCGCCGACCGCTTCGGCACCAAGAAAATCTTCTTCGGTGCGATCCTGCTGTTCAGTTTCGGCTCGCTGCTCTGCGCCCTGTCCAGCAGCCTGAGCATGCTCATCGGGGCGCGGGTGATCCAGGGCCTCGGCGGTGCGCTGATGTTGCCGGTGGGGCGGCTGGTGGTGCTGCGCGCCTATCCGCGCTCGGAACTGGTGCGGATCATGGGTTTCATCACCATTCCCGGCCTGCTCGGCCCGCTGATCGGCCCGACCATGGGCGGCTGGATGGTGGAATACGTAACGTGGCACTGGATCTTCCTGATCAACCTGCCCGTCGGGGTCATCGGTTGTTATGCGGTGTGGAAATTCATTCCTGACCTGCGCGGCACGGAGCGCACGCGTTTCGATAGCCTCGGTTTTCTGCTGTTCGGCGCGGCGATGATCCTCATCACCATTGCCATGGAAGGCCTTGGCGAACTGCACTTGCCGCACCTGCGGGTGATGTTGCTGCTGTTCGCCGGCATGGCCTGTCTGGCGGCGTACTGGCTGCGCGCCGGGCATATCGAGAATCCGCTGTTCGCGCCGTCACTGTTCAAGACCCGCACCTTCGCCGTCGGGATTCTCGGCAACCTGTTCGCACGACTGGGCAGTGGCGCCCTGCCGTTTCTTGTGCCGTTGTTGCTGCAAGTGGCGTTAGGCTATTCGCCCTCGCAAGCCGGGATGAGCATGTTGCCGCTGGCCGCTGCGGCGATGATCGCCAAGTGGGTCGCCCGACCGCTGATCGAACGCCTCGGCTATCGCATCGTCCTCACCGGCAACACGCTGGCACTGGGGATCATGCTGGCGAGCATGGGCCTGGTCAGCGAGCAGACGCCGTACTGGCTGCTGCTGTGCCTGCTGGCGGTGCTGGGGGCGATCAACTCGCTGCAATTCACCGCGATGAACACCGTGACCCTGATCGACCTCGACGATGCCAGCGCCAGCAGCGGCAACAGTTTGCTCTCGGTGGTCGCGCAATTGTCGCTGAGCCTCGGCGTGGCCTGCGCCGGCGCGCTGCTCGGCGGCTTCACTGCCAAGGTCGGCAACGATGGTGTGGAAACCGTGCTCGGCGCTTTCCAGCTGACCTTCGTTACGGTCGGCGTGATGGCGATGCTCGCGGCAACGATCTTCTCGCAGCTGTCGAAGGAAGACGGCCGGCGCGCTAAACGGCCGCAGGAACACATCGAACACTGATTCCGCTGAAGGACTCCCTGTAGGAGCTGCCGAAGGCTGCGATCTTTTGATCTTGTTTTTTAAAGAAAAATCAAAAGATCGCACCCTTCGGCAGCTCCTACAGGGGAGTGTGGTCCCTCACACAGACTGATCTCCAGTCAGAGAAACTCTGGGGCTGTTCGTCCAGAACTGTCGAGGAAACTGGCACGGGGCTGCTACACTGCGCGACATTTTGTTTTGCAGGCCAGTCCCGTGACCACCATCGCCACCGCTTTTAATACTCTGCCGCTGTCCGCCGCCATGCTGGCTAACCTCGAATCACTCGGTTATGCCCAGATGACGCCGATCCAGGCGCAGAGCTTGCCGGTGATCCTCAAGGGGATGGACCTGATCGCCCAGGCCAAGACCGGCAGCGGCAAGACCGCCGCGTTCGGCATCGGCCTGCTCAACCCGATCAATCCGCGCTACTTCGGTTGCCAGGCGCTGGTGATCTGCCCGACTCGTGAGCTGGCTGACCAGGTGGCCAAGGAAGTCCGCCGTCTGGCCCGCGCCGAAGACAACATCAAGGTCCTGACCCTCTGCGGTGGCGTGTCGTTCGGCCCGCAGATCGCTTCGCTGGAGCATGGCGCGCACATCATCGTCGGCACCCCGGGGCGCATTCAGCAGCACCTGCGCAAGGGTTCGCTGGTGCTCGATGGTCTGAACACGCTGATCCTCGACGAAGCCGATCGCATGCTCGACATGGGCTTCTACGACGCCATCGAAGACATCATCATCAAGACCCCGGAGCGTCGCCAGACCCTGCTGTTCTCCGCGACCTACCCGGTGGGCATCAAGCAACTTGCCTCGAAATTCATGCGCGATCCGCAGACCGTCAAGGCTGAAGCCTTCCACGACGACACGCAGATCGAACAGCGCTTCTACGAAATTTCCCCGGAAGAGCGCATGAGCGCAGTGACCAAAGTCCTGCACCACTTCCGTCCGGCGTCCTGCGTGGCGTTCTGCTTCACCAAGCAGCAAGTGCAGGAAACCGTTGATCACCTGACCGCCAAAGGCATTTCCGCCGTCGGCCTGCACGGCGATCTGGAACAGCGTGACCGCGATCAGGTGCTGGCGATGTTCGCCAACCGCAGCACCTCGGTGCTGGTTGCCACCGATGTCGCGGCCCGTGGTCTGGATATCGATGCGCTGGACATGGTGATCAACGTCGAGCTGGCGCGGGATTCGGAAATCCACATCCACCGCGTCGGCCGTACCGGTCGTGCGGGCGAGAAAGGCATTGCCATCAGCCTCGTCGCGCCGTCTGAAGCTCATCGTGCGCAAGCCATCGAACAATTGCAGAAAGCGCCACTGAACTGGGATCAGATCGACAACCTCAAGTCTCAGGGCCTGGCACCGCTGCAACCACCGATGACCACCCTGTGCATCGGCGCTGGCCGTAAAGACAAGGTGCGTCCAGGCGACATTCTTGGCGCATTGACTGGCGAAGCGGGCATTCCCGGTGCGCAGGTTGGCAAGATTGCGATCTTCGATTTCCAGGCCTATGTCGCTGTCGAGCGCACCGTGGCCATGCAGGCGTTGCAGCGCCTGAACGACGGCAAGATCAAGGGCCGCTCGTTGCGCGTACGCATTCTCTAAGCGATCTTCCATCCAAAGGAGATCCCCTGTGGGAGCGAGCCTGCTCGCGAATGCAATCGGTCAGTCGACATCATTGTTGAATGACACAGCGCTTTCGCGAGCAGGCTCGCTCCCAAAGTTTGTGTTGTAGCGACCCACCAAGAGGACACCGTTTTGCGCTCTACCGAAGTCGTGATCATTGGCGCTGGCGCCGCCGGCTTGATGTGTGCCCTGACTGCCGCCGGGCGCGGGCGTCAGGTGTTGCTGCTTGACCACGCGAACAAGGCCGGGAAGAAAATCCTCATGTCCGGCGGTGGCCGCTGCAATTTCACCAACATGTACACCGAACCGAGCAATTTCCTCTCGCAGAATCCGCATTTCTGCAAATCCGCGCTGGCGCGCTACACCCAGTGGGATTTCATCGGTCTGGTCGGCAAACACGGCGTGCCGTACCACGAGAAGAAACTCGGCCAGCTGTTCTGCGATAACAAATCCAGCGACATCCTCGAAATGCTCCTGACCGAGTGCGATCAGGCCGGTGTCGAACTGCACCTCGACACGTCGATCCAGACTATCGAGAAGGTCGAAAGCGGTTACTTGCTCGACACCACCCTCGGTCAGGTTCAATGCCAGTCGCTGGTGATCGCCACGGGCGGCTTGTCGATCCCGACGCTGGGCGCCACCGGGTTCGGTTATCAGGTGGCCAAACAGTTCGGCCATGAACTGCTGCCGACCCGCGCCGGACTGGTGCCGTTCACCATCACCGACCAGCTCAAGGATTTGTGCACAGAGCTGTCCGGCACCTCGGTGGATTGCCTGGTCAGCTGCAACGAGCAGAGCTTTCGCGAAAACATCCTGTTCACTCACCGCGGCCTCAGCGGCCCGGCGATTCTGCAGATTTCCTCGTTCTGGGAGCCCGGCGACACAGTGGAGATCAATCTGCTGCCGGACCACGATGCGGCGACGTGGCTGCAAGAGCAAGTCGCCGAACGCCCGAACAGCGAGTTGAAAACCTTGCTTGGCGAAATCTTCACCAAGAAGATGGCCAATCTGCTGGCGGACAACTGGTTTGTCTCCAAACCGATGAAGCAGTACACCCACGCTGAACTGGCGGAGATTGCCGAGAAGCTTGGCAGCTGGAAAGTTGTGCCGGCGGGAACTGAAGGCTATCGCACGGCTGAGGTGACTCTCGGTGGCGTCGATACCCGCGAGGTTTCGTCGAAGACCATGGAATCGCTGAAAAGCCCGGGCCTGTACTTCATTGGTGAAGTGCTCGACGTCACCGGGCATCTGGGCGGCTTCAACTTTCAGTGGGCCTGGGCCTCCGGCTACGCGGCGGCGCAGTACGTCTGATCCAACACGAATCACAACTGTGGGAGCGAGCCTGCTCGCGAATGCGGTATATCAGTCGACATATCTGTTGAATGACACTCCGCTTTCGCGAGCAGGCTCGCTCCCACAGTGGTTTGTGGTGTAAGTAAAAGGAACACTTTTTGCTGTCAGATGTGCTCGGCGCCATTGCGTCGGCGTCATTACTGGCTCAATTTAGCGGCATCGCCTCGGAAGGCCTTCGCACTTCATGTCCTCGACCTCGTTTCGTCAGTCTTTGCGGCGCCTGTGGGCGCTGGATAAATTCAGCTATAGCGTGCGGGTATTCATCGCCCTGACCGGCAGCATGGCGCTGTGCTGGTATCAGGATGAAATGGGCCTGCTGATCCCGTTGTTCCTCGGCATCATCGCCAGCGCCCTGGCCGAGACCGACGACAGTTGGCAGGGCCGCCTCAACGCCCTCGCCGTGACGCTGGTGTGTTTCAGCATCGCCGCGCTGTCGGTGGAGCTGCTTTTCCCCTACCCGATCATTTTCGCCGTAGCCCTGGCGCTGGCCAGTTTCGGCCTGACCATGCTCGGTGCGCTGGGCGAGCGTTACGGCGCGATTGCCTCGGCGACGCTGATTCTGTCGGTGTACACGATGATCGGCGTCGATCAGCGCGGCGGCGCGGTCACCGATTTCTGGCACGAACCGATGCTGCTGGTCGCTGGCGCGGCGTGGTATGGCCTGCTGTCGGTACTGTGGCAGGCGTTGTTTTCCAATCAACCGGTGCAGCAAAGCCTGGCGCGACTGTTCCGCGAGCTGGGCCTTTACCTGAAGTTGAAATCGTCGTTGTTCGAGCCGATCCGGCAGATGGACGTCGAAGCCCGCCGCCTCGAACTGGCGCAACAGAATGGCCGGGTGGTCGCCGCACTCAACACCGCCAAGGAAATCATCCTGCACCGGGTCGGCAACGGTCGACCGGGCTCGAAAGTCAGCCGGTATCTGAAGCTGTACTTCCTCGCGCAGGACATCCACGAACGCGCCAGTTCGTCGCACTACCCTTACAACGCGCTGGCCGAGGCGTTCTTCCACAGCGACGTGCTGTTCCGCTGCCAGCGCCTGCTGCGTCAGCAAGGCAAGGCTTGCCGGGCATTGGCGGAGTCGATCCAGATGCGCCAGCCGTTCATTTATGACGCCAGTTTCGCCGAAGCCCTGAACGACCTGCATGCCTCCCTCGAGCACTTGCGCATCCAGAGCAACCCGGCATGGCGCGGCCTGTTGCGCTCGTTGCGCGCCCTGGCGGCCAACCTCGGCACCCTCGACCGCTTGCTCAGCGATGCCAGCAACCCAGACGCCCTGGCCGATGCTACCGACAGCAGCCTGCTCGACCGCTCACCGCGCAATCTCAAGGACGTCTGGATTCGCCTGCGCACGCAACTGACGCCCACCTCGCTGCTGTTCCGCCATGCCCTGCGCCTGCCGCTGGCATTGAGCATCGGCTACGGCATGGTGCACCTGATTCACCCGTCGCAAGGCTACTGGATCATCCTCACCACGCTGTTCGTCTGCCAGCCGAACTACGGCGCCACCCGGCGCAAACTCGGCCAGCGGATCATCGGCACGGCCATTGGCCTGACGGTGGCGTGGGCGCTGTTCGATCTGTTCCCCAACCCGGTGGTGCAATCGTGCTTCGCCATCGCTGCCGGGGTGGTGTTCTTCACCAACCGCACCACCCGCTACACCCTGGCGACGGCGGCGATCACGATCATGGTGCTGTTCTGCTTCAATCAGGTCGGCGATGGCTACGGGCTGTTTCTGCCACGGCTGTTCGATACCCTGCTGGGCAGTCTGATCGCCGGGCTGGCGGTATTCCTGTTCCTGCCGGACTGGCAGGGCCGGCGCCTGAACAAAGTGCTGGCCAACACCCTGACCTGCAACAGCATCTACCTGCGCCAGATCATGCAGCAATACGCCGCGGGCAAGAGCGACGACCTCGCCTATCGCCTCGCCCGACGCAACGCGCACAACGCCGATGCGGCGCTGTCGACGACGCTGGCGAACATGCTGATGGAGCCGGGGCATTTCCGAAAGGAAGCCGATGTCGGTTTCCGTTTCCTGGTGCTGTCGCACACCCTGCTCAGTTACCTGTCCGGGCTCGGCGCACACCGCGAAACGCAGCTGCCAGCCGAAGTGCGTGAGCATTTGATCGAGGGCGCAGGGGTAAAACTGGCGAGCAGCATCGACGAAATCGCCCAAGGCCTCGCGAGCAAGCAGCCGATTGCGATTCAGAGTGATGAAGAGGAAGCGCTGGCCAATGAACTGGAGCAGATGCCGGAGGAGATCGATGAAGGCCAGCGACTGGTACAGACGCAATTGGCGCTGATCTGCCGGCAGTTGGGGCCGCTTCGGACGTTGGCGGCGCATTTGATCAAAGACACCAGCGAGGTCAGTGCTGGCTGACATGGCGTCATCGCGAGCAGGCTCACTCCTACAGGGGAACGCATTCCAACTGTAGGAGTGAGCCT
>NZ_QETJ01000023.1:0-52624 GCF_003105095.1 Pseudomonas sp. NDM
AACGAGGCTGCGATCTTTTGATCTTCGCAAGCCACGGCAAAAGATCAAAAGATCGCAGCCTCGTTTCACTCGTCAGCTCCTACGGGGATGATTGCGTGTGTACCACGGGGGTGACGGGCACCAACGGTTTCTTCTTCGCCGCGCGCTCGCCAAGGAACAACACCGAGGTGAAGTTGAACCGACTGAACACCATCGCCAACAACACCGGCCCGAGCAATCCACAGCTCAGACCACCAAGCACCAGCAAGCTTTCATCTTTCACGCCCATGCGTCCCAGCACAAACCGCGAGGTCGCCGCGAACAGCACATGAAACAGGAAAATCGCATAGGAATATCCGCCCAGCCAGGTCAGCGCTTTCGAGCGCATGTCACTGGACAGCAAGGCGATGCAAGACACACACCCCACCGTCAGACCGATCACACTGCGACGATCGACAATCAGCTCACGATCGATCGCCGCGACATACAGCAACGTCAGCGAAATCAGCACAAACAGCAGCGGCCCGAGCACCTTGAAACGCTGCTTTAAAACATCGACATTTTCCTGGCCAATCATCCCCGCGACGAAAAACGGTAGCAGGTATATCGCACCGTTGATGCCGAACGCATCCAGCGGCAACGGCGGCAGCAGGAACAACACCGCGGCAAACACAAACAACCCATACAACCGCGTCGCTGAACGCAGCAGGCCGCGCCATTCCAGCAAGCCGACGAAGATGAAAATGATGAACACCGCCTGCAGGAACCAGAAGTGGTTGATCGGCACCCAGAACGACAACAGCGCATCGATCACGCCGACGTCCTTGTTCACCCCCGGCCCCACCGCTTGCAGCACCGAGAACGGCACGCCGACGCACAGCAGCGGCACGATCAACCGACGCACCTTGCCGGTAAAGAACGCGGAAAAGTCATTGCCGCGAATCTTGTAGATCGCATAGATGTAGCCGGAGATAAAGGTGAACAACGGCATGCGCACGTACACCATCGAGTCGGCGATGACCCGGAACGGCGAGCCGATGTCGATCTTCAAGCCGCCGCCCAGCGGGCCGATGACGTGATAGAGCACCAGCAGCAGGCACGCCAGGCCGCGCAAAGTTTCGATCTCCAGGGATTTTTTCTTGCTCGACATAGAGCACCTGCCTTAAGTGAGAATGCGTGATTCAACCTGCGCCGGCTTGTTCGCGCGCAGCATCAAGCCCAGGCCGACGAACAACACCGGCACGACCATCGAGAAGTGGCGGGCGAAGGAGCCGAAGTCCGGCTCGAACAAGCCTTGCACCAACAGGAATGCCAGCGGAATCGCGATCAGCTCCTTGGGTTTGGTCTGGATCGGCGCGCCCTTGTAGTCGGTCGAAGTGATGACCTTGAACAGCAGCAGCGCGGTCATGATCATCAGCGCAACGAAGATCACCTGCCCCGGTCCGG
This sequence comes from Pseudomonas sp. NDM, assembly GCF_003105095.1. Taxonomy (NCBI): domain Bacteria; kingdom Pseudomonadati; phylum Pseudomonadota; class Gammaproteobacteria; order Pseudomonadales; family Pseudomonadaceae; genus Pseudomonas; species Pseudomonas sp. NDM. The sequence continues at coordinate 1,426 of NZ_QETJ01000023.1, forward strand.
ACAGCAGAATCAGCTCAACCGGAAACGACAGGCGGAAGAAAATGATCATCGAGTCCAGTGCCTGGGAGACGAAGTCACTGCCGCTGAGCCACGACACGATGAGCGACTTCGAGCCCTCCTCGCCCGCCGTGCGCAGCTCGTTGTTGCTCGCGCGGATCGATGACACCGGAAAGCCCAGCGCCAGCTGAATGGCCATGGCCACCGCCAGATAAAACAGGAACAGCATCAGAAAGAAGGTGAAGCGCGAGACGTACTTTTTCATCACGCAGACGCCGACCCACGACAGCGAAAACAGAATCCAGTACGGCCGGATCAGCACACCGTAAATCACCGCCGAGAGGAAAAAACCGCCGCGATATTTGCGCGTCAATGCGCTGAGCAGAATGCTCAACACCGCTACCGACACGATGATTTCCTTGGTCAGGTTCTCAAGGAAAAACGAGCGCACGATGCCCCACAGGCACAGGGTGCCGAAGATGGTCAACGGCATGCGCCGGAACACCACTACCGGAATTGCGGTGAGGAAGAAATTGCAGAACATGCCGTAGGCCCAGGCATTGGTCAGGTTGATCCCGGTAGGCCGCAGCAGGAACGCCGAACACTCGTAGGACGAGCGATCCGGTGAGAACGGATTCCAGAAATTGCAGTTGTCGGCACGCGCATATGACGACCACAACGTCATCGCGTCCGGCCCCGGATCGCGTGGCACCAGCAACGGCATCGCCACCGACAGAAATAGTCCGGTGAACAGAATCAGGAAGGAAATCGACGAATCGAATGTGCGCCCGCGAAACTCGATGCGCGGCAGTTTCAGGCCCATGACAGCGCAGCCTTCTTTGCGCCGGTGACACGGGTCAACACTGCAATCACACCAAGTTGCACGACGATGGCGAAAACATTGCCCCACGCCGCGCCGTAGATCGAGTAATGCTTGATCAGCACATAGCTGACCGGCACCGAAATCAGCAGGCAGAGCGCCGCGCTGGCCAGCGACACCCGGCTGTTTTTCGAAGCAATCAAACCGCCCCAGACGATGTCGCCAATCGCCCGCAAGGCGAAGGAAAAAATCAGCACCGCGAGAATCGCGTTATCGGGACGCGGCACGCTGGCGGCGACGTAATCGAGCAGCACATTGAAAAACACATAGATCGCCACGGCCACAACGGCGGAGACCGCTAGCGAGCGCATCACCCATTTGTTGACGAACAGTTGCCTGACCGTGAACGCCTGTTGATCGGCCTGGAAACGCTTGGCCAACACCGGAATGCCGACCACTGCCACCACCGCATACGACAAGGCCTGCAAAGTGTTCGCCGCCGACCACGCGTACACATATTTACCGAGGCTGGCGTAGGGCTCCAAGTCGATGATCAGAAAGCGCTCGGCGTACTGACTCAGCGCGATCAGACCGGTGCCGAGATAGAACGGCAACCCGGCCTTCCACACCGTCGCGGTGTCCAGCGACGCGGCTTCGCGGCCCTTGTGCACGTTCACCACGATCAGATAACCGGCGATGATCACCAGCACGTTGGCGGCGACCCACAGCCACAAGACGCTGGCGATGCCCGCGACCCAGCCGAGCACCATGCCGCCCACCGCCAACACCGCCCACAGGCCGGTCTTGATGAAGAACAGCAAGGCGCCGGCGGTGGCTTTCTGCGCAGAAAACACGAAGGAATTGATTTCGAACGACAGGTGCTCGGTGAGCAACACCAGCGTCACGCACAGGATCAGCGTGGCGGTCGCTTCCACCGACTGGAACAGCGAATAGACCAGCACCGTCAGTACCGACAACAATAGCCCGACCGCCAGATACAGCAGCAGAACCTTGTCGACCACCCGCCGCGAGCTGCCGCCGACGCTGATCAGCCGGTTGATCTCGGAACTGAAGCCGACGCTGTAGAACTTCGAAGCGATCAGCGACGCCGCGACCACCACACCATAAAAACCCAGCGCCTCGTAACCGAGGTAATGGGTGATGGCCAACACCAGCAAGAACTTCGCGCCCAAGGCTCCGCCGCGAAGCAACAGCCGAAATATCATCGAACGACACCCTTGATGATTTCGTCCATGGCCACGGTTTTCGCCTCGATCTCGCGGCAAGTGTCGGTCAGGCGCTTGCCGAAATCCGCCAAGGCATTGGGCGCGTAAACGGTGTTGATGATGGTGTCGACGTCGATGTCGCCGCCGTTGATCACCCAGTCCTCGACACCCATGTCCTGGTAGGCGCCAAAACCTTTGCGCTCGTAGCTGATGTGATACGCCGGCACGCCGGAGAGCAGCGATTCGATGGCGCCGTGCAGACGCACCGAGATCACCAGGTCCGGTTGGTATTTGGCGATGGTTGCCTTCAGCGACAGCAGGTCTTCGTTGATGCCCAGCTCGCGGTAGAACGCGCCGTCATCGTTGCCGCGCACCGCGCTTTGCACGGCGCAGACCACTTTGCTTTTGTTCTTCAGGCGCTGCAGCAGCAGTTTCAGATTGGCCACATAAGCGACCTTCTTCTCTTTGCTCCACTCCGGTGGCTTGCGCAGCACCACGCAGACGGTCGCCGGCGAGGCGGCGCAGCGAGTGAATTTCGGTTGCTGAAGAATCTTGCTCGCCAGCGACTGCACCGCCAGATCCGGCGCGCGGTAGACGTTTTCGCAAGCATCGAAGATGGCCGAGGAACGGTTGTCACGCACGAACACCGCATCGGCGCTGGAGTAGTGTTCGACGATCTTGCTGCTCTCGCCGTGGAACGGGCCGATGCTCTGCGGCAGGTACACCGACGGCACTTTGCTGAGAATCGCGGTTTCCAGTTGCTTGGCATGGCCGAGCTTCAGCTTGATGTGCTCGAAGGCGCTTTTCGAACGCATGTAACCGCCGCCGACACCGACGATCAGATCGGTTTTCTTCAGCAGATCGGCGAGCCCGGCGTAGGACTGATTGAGAAACACCGCTTGCTTGACCCGCCCCAGACCCTTGGCCGCCATCACCGGCGCATCGAAACGCGGGTGCGGCAGATAGTTGAACGACTCAGGGTCGGACGCCACGACACTGATCGCGGTGTCGTCACCGAAGTTACGCTGCACCAGAGCAATGGCCAGATCGACGAGCAGACCGTCACCGGAGTTGGACGCACTGTAGCCATGCAAAATCGTTACGTTCATAAGCTTGAGTTCTACTTAATAAGTGGGAGCGTGATACAGGTCGTAGGTCTGGCGGATCATCAACGCGGCGCTGAAACGTTCGCGGACAATGCTCCGGCCTTCGTTGCCGAGGTCGAGCAGTCGCGGCTTCTGGATGATCGTCAAAACGTCGGCCAGCGCCTGGTGATCGCCGGAGGGGAAGACGTAGCCGGACACTTCATTGGTGACCAGTTCCGGCAGTGAAGTGCAGTTGCTGGCGATCACCGGCAGCCCCATGGCCATGCCTTCCAGCGGCACCATGGCAAAGCCTTCCCAGCGACTCGGTACGATCAGCGCATCGGCTTTCTGATACAGCGCCTGCACTTCACTCGGGGTCACCCATGGCAGGTACTCGACCGAATCCATCGGCGGGCACTCGACCGAATCTTCGTTGACCGCACTGCCGACCACGGTGAGTTTCAGGTCGTTGCGGTTGACCTTGGCGTAGGCCTTGAGCAGCACGTCGAAGCCTTTCTGGTAATCCAGGCGCCCGACGAACAGCAGATGAATCGGCTCGGCGCCAGCGGTTTTTGGCGCGTCATCCTTGTGATGAATGCCGTTGTAGATCAGCTTCATGCGCTTGCGCTCGATACCGAAACGCGCGGCTTTATCCAGCTCGTACTGGCTGACGCAAATGATCACGTCGGTGACTTTCTGCAGCACGCGCTCGATCCACGCGTAGACCTTCTGCTTGGTCGGCGAGCTTTCCATCAGGAACGAAAACGCATGCGGGCAGTAGACGATTTTCGGCTTGCGCCATGGTCGCAACAGCACACACACCACACGGCCGATCACCCCGGAAAAGGTGCTGTGCAAATGCACCACGTCGGGTTTTTCCTTGAGCAGCACCTGGCTCAGACGCCAGGCGAAACGCAGCAGCGACGGCACGTTGCGGCCACTGCGTGGAAAGGTGCGCACCTGCTGTGGGGCGATGCCGTGCAGCTCCTTGGCCTGATCCTCGGGGACCAGATAGACCAGTTGATAATTCGCCGCGTCGTCTTCGGGCGATGCCGAGATCGTGCGGATCACCGTCGCCACGCCACCTTTGATCGTCTCTGCCACGTGCAGTATTTTTTTCACAACTCACCCACTTCAAACAGGAAAGAACAATCGGCAACCATCAGGATTTGTCGGACGCGTATTCGTAGTTGTAATAGCCAGTGCCGCCGTAATAGCTCGCGGCACGCTTCTCGACGCCGTTGAACACCGCGCCTTTCAACTCGATGCCGTTCTGGGCGAAGCGGCGAATGGTCAGTTCGATCTCTTTGGCCGGGTTCACGCCGAAGCGGGTGACGATCAGGCTGATGCCGGCCTCACGACCGACGATGGCGGCATCGGTCACCGCCAGCAGGGGCGGCGTGTCGATGATCACCAGGTCATAGCGCTCGCTGAGTTGCGCCAGCAGCTCACGGAAGTTGGCGTGCATCAGCAACTCGGAAGGATTGGGCGGCACCTGTCCCCGGCTGATAAAATGCAGGTTGTCGATCTCGACAGTGTTGATCGCCTGCTCGAGGGTGCAGCGCTTGACCAGCAGGTCGGACAGACCGTTGCTGATCGGAGTGTTGAGGGTTTTGTGCAGGTGCCCTTTGCGCATGTCGGCGTCGATCAGCACCACGCGCTGGCCGCTCAGGGCCATGACCGCCGCGAGGTTGGACGAGACAAAAGTCTTGCCGACCTGCGGGCTCGGCCCGGAAATCATGATGCGGTTGTTGGTCGAGTCGAGCCCGGCAAAGTGCAGGCACGTGCGCAGGCTGCGGATCGATTCGATCGACAGATCGGTCGGATTGCGCAGCGCCAGCAAGTAGGCCGGTTTATCAACGCCATCGCGGGCGCGGCCCTTTTTACTGTCCTCTTCCTCCTGCAAGGCACTGTAGGGAATCGACGCATAAACCGGCAGGCCCAACTGCTCGATGCCCTCCGGGCCTTCGAGGCCTCGACTGAGGGATTTGCGCAGCAACACCACGGCCACGCCGATGAACGCACCGAGCAACGTCGCGATCAGCACGATCAGCGGTTTCTTCGGTTTGATCGGGCTGGTCAGGTCGACGTCAGCGGTGTCGATCAAACGCACATTGCCAACGGCCCCGGCGCGGACGATGTCCAGTTCCTGGGATTTGTTCAGCAACTGCGTGTAGATCTGCGAGGCCACTTCAACGTCGCGGGTCAGGTTGAGCAATTCCTGCTGGGTGGCGGGCAGGTCCTGAACCTTGCCTTCGAGGGATTTCTGCTGCTGGGTCAGCTCGCCGATCTGCGTCATCAAAGCGCGGTAGGCCGGGTGCTGTTTGGTGAACTTGCGATCGAGCTCGGCCTGCTGCATTTTCAGTTCGGAGATGCGCGTTTCCAGCGCCACCGACTGGCCCAGCACCGACTGGGTTTCCAGCGAGATATTCACGGTCTTGCCACGGGTCTGGTAGGCATTCAAGGCGTCGCTGGCCTTGGCCAGATCGCGTTTGACCTGCGGCAACTGACTCTGCAGGAACGCCAGGCTTTGCGCGGCCTCCGCCGAGGTGCGGCGCACGTTTTGCTCGACGTAGAGCGAGGCGATCTTGTTGAGAATCTTCACCGCTTCGCCAGCGTCCGAGCTGGCCAGCGCCAGACGAATGATCCCCGACTCCTTGCCTTGCTCGGAGATATCCAGCGCGTCCTGATAGCCCTGAATGGTCACGATCCGTGGATTGCGCACCACTTGAAAACGCGTACCGGGGTTGGCCGCCAGTTGCGCGATCTGCCCTTCTACACCGTCGTTGGCAAACGCTTCACCGGCCACACCTTCGGCGAGCAGATTGTCGTTCTCATCGAACAGCTGGAAGCGCTGTTGCTCGCCGGCGATCAGGGTGAGTTTCTTGCCGAGCAGGTCTTTCGGCAATTCCAGCCGAGTGAACTCCAGACGCTCACCGCCCCAGGCATAACTGCTCAGACCGAAGCGCGGCGGCGCTACGCTGGTCTCGCTTTCGCCGCGATAGCGCCGCGAAAGAAAGCCGCCGATCAACGGAAACGTGTTGGGAGTGACGTCGATATCCAGGCGCAGGTCATCAACGGTTTTGCCGATTACCGCGCGGGATTTGATGATGCCGATTTCGGTCACCGATGGCGATTGCCCACCGAGCATGCTGTTGAGGTCGGAGAAACCGAGCATGTCGTTCTTTTTCGGTTCGACCTGCACCAGCGCGTTCGCCAGATACACCGGCGTCGCCAGCACCGCATAGGCGACGCCAGTGACCATGAAGGCACCGGTCAGCGCGCCGATCAGCCACTTCTGGTCGATCAGGCTGCCAAAGATGCCGAGCAGATCAATACTGTCTTGATCATTGTCGCGGGAGCCGATTACGGACGGTAACTGCATAAGTCTGTTCTTACCATTCACTGTTCTGAAGAATATTCATCAATGCCCGAGACGCTTTGCCCATGAACTAACAGCATCTTCAATCAATGCGTGGGCATGAATAAAAGCGGCCTTGCCTTGACGATACGGGTCATGTATTTCGCGCTCGCTCTGCCATTTGCCGAGCAGAAACACTTTGCCTCTGGCGTGCGAGGCAATCTTCAGCACTTGATTGACGTGGGCCTTTTCCATGACCAGGATCAAATCCGAGTCATTGACGATGTCCGAAGTCAGTTGCCGCGCCTTGAAAGCCTCGGCGCAGTGCCCGTGTTCTTCGAGAACCTGCCGCGCCGAGGCTTCGACGCCCTCGCCCACGCGGGCGGACAGGCCGGCGGAGGACACCGTGATGGCGGACGGGCCCAGCGCGTTGCGCAGCAGCAGTTCAGCCGTCGGACTTCGGCATATATTGCCCACGCAGACAACGAGGATCTTTTTGAACAAGTCTTGCTTTCCTGTGTAATATCAAACAGCCAACATGCCGTGAAAGTTAATGAACCCCCACGACTTTCCTGCACTCAGAAATAGCTTCGCCCTGTTAGTACAGGAACATTAAGTACCACAGCGTTTTAAGCCGCCCCAACCACAATTAGCGGACTAAAAATAACTGTGATTTTCAGTTGCTGTTTTCCTGACAAAAAATAACATTCACGCACTTAGTGCCATCATCGTTATCGGAAATTGAGTAACGGGATAAATATTCGTAGTTGTCATTCTCTTCAGGAGAGCAGACATGAAATCAGCACAGCGCAATAAACTCGCCGCCCTCGTCCTGATGGCAATCGGTGCCACGAGTCAGGTTCATGCCAGTGAGCTGTTCCCCAACCTTCCAGCGAAAACCATCGGCGTTCAGGTGAAGATCCAGAGCTTTACCGCTGCCGATGCCGCGCAGATCAAAACAGCAGGTTTCAGCTTTGTGCGCTTCGGCGTGTGGAGCGACAGCCTCACCGCCAAGGCTTATCAGAAACAGATCAGCGACGCCTTCGCCGCCGCTGCTTCCGCCGGGCTGCCGGTGTTGCTGACCGTGCGCGCCATCAAGGCTTTGCCCGCGACTTCGCCCGCTGAACTGAACGCAGCCGGTGCTACGTTTGCCAACGCCGTGACCGGGCTGGAAAAATCCTGGAGTTCGCAATTGGTCGCGATCGAAATCTGGAACGAGCCGGATCTGGAAACCTACTGGCCAACCCGCAATTTCGACACCACGTTCGTGCCGTTCATGGCAGGTATGTGCAAGGCCTTCGAAGGCCAGCCGCAGACGACACCGCGCGTCGGTTTCGGCTTCGCCCGGCCGCCAAGCGCCGGCTCTGCCTCAACGGTGGCGCTGAAAAGCATCGTCAGCGATTATCCCAAATGCCTCAATGCGGTGTCCTATCACCCTTACGGCATGACCGCTACGCAGATCAGCAACGCGCAGACGTTTATCCAGCAGAACTTCAATCTGCCGGGGGTCATCAGTGAGTGGGGAGTTTCGGCCCTCGCCTCCAACGGCGGGCCTGAGGGGCAGGCGACCAGGATCAACGCGTTTATCGCTGACGTTAAACGTCTGAATATCCCGCTGACATCTATCTATGAATGGCGCAACAGTGATTCAGGCAGCAATGATCGCGAGAAGAACTTCGGCTTTCTCACTTCCGACGGTCAGCCAAAACCGGCACGCTTGTCCGTGGAAGGTTTGTTGAACGCTGAGTAGGGCTTGGGCAACCGGTCTGTTCACAGGTCGGTTGCTTTGAACCTGTGGGCTGTTTTGGCATCGTATTCATCGACACCGCGCCCCGCCTTTCAAACAATCGTTTTCAGGTTGTTGCCGCAGGGGCCATCGATCCACGAATGCACCCTTGAGTGCCCGTCAGCGCTCGGGTAATGTCTTCAGACCCATAGGATAGAGCATGCCCATGACTTCCAAGCTGGAACAACTCAAACAGTTCACCACCGTGGTTGCCGACACCGGCGACTTCGAAGCGATCGCCCGGGTCAAACCGGTCGACGCCACCACCAACCCTTCCCTGCTGCTCAAGGCCTCGGCGATTCACGGTTACGCCGAACTGCTGAACGATTGCGTCCGCGACTGCAAGGGCGATGTCGGCCTGGCCAGCGACCGTTTCGGCGTCGCAGTGGGCAAGGAAATCCTCAACGTGGTTCCTGGCCGCATTTCCACTGAAGTGGACGCACGCCTGTCCTTCGACCAGGACGCGATCCTCAAGCGTGCACACCGCCTGATCGAGCTGTACGACAAGGCTGGCGTCGGCCGCGACCGCGTGCTGATCAAGATCGCCTCGACCTGGGAAGGTATCCGCGCCGCCGAGATCCTCGAGAAAGAAGGCATCCAGACCAACCTGACCCTGCTGTTCTCCTTCGCCCAGGCCGCCGCCTGCGCCGACGCCGGTGTCTTCCTGATTTCGCCGTTCGTGGGCCGCATCTACGACTGGTACAAGAAGGCCAACGGTAACGACTACACCGGTGCCGATGATCCGGGCGTGCAGTCGGTGACGCGCATCTACAACTACTACAAGGCCAATGATTACAAGACCGTGGTCATGGGCGCCAGCTTCCGCAACATCAACCAGATCGAACAACTGGCTGGCTGTGATCGCCTGACCATCAGCCCGGAACTGCTGGAAAAACTCGCCGCCGACACCGGCAAGCTGGAACGCAAACTGGCACCGGGCAACGCCGGGGAAGCGCGTCTGAGCCTCAACGAAGCGCAATTCCGCTGGTTGTCCAACGAAGACGCGATGGCCACCGAGAAACTGGCTGAAGGCATCCGTCAGTTCGCACGCGACCAGGAGAAGCTGGAAGCGTTGCTGCAGGCCAAGCTGTGATTTGAGTTTGTAGAATGCAAAAAGGGCGAACCTTCACAGGTTCGCCCTTTTTTGTGTTCACGCAATTTGCTGTCAGCCAGTCACCTGTGGCGAGGGAGCTTGCTCCCTCGCCACAGGCCATCAGTGTCTTTCGAGGGCATTCACCAGATCATGAAACGCCTCACGATTGGAATCGTTCAGGCCCATGAGAATCTTGTGCGCTTCCAGCACTTTGATGCGCACCACTTCTTCCGACTGATCCTGATCCGGCAGGTCGTCCAGGCACTCCGGGCACGGCACCGGGTGGTTGACGATGTTGAATACCTGCTCGAAGCCCATCGACTGCAACAGCCGGGTGATGTCTTCGTGGGTGGTGACAACCGTCGGCAACAGACCGACCTTCTGCCGCGACAGGATCGACAGTTTGGCCAGCAGGCCGAGGGTGGTGCTGTCGATGCTGCGGGTTTCGGTCAAATCGATCACGATCGCGTTGAAGTTCAGCGCGGTGAAGATTTTCTCAATAGTCGCATCCAACGCCGAACACAGGGTCAGGCGAACTTCACCGACGAACTTCAGGACGAAGGTGCCGTCCTGCTCGGCGAACTGGATTCTACCGGTACTCATTGAAGATTCCTGCTCAACACCAACAGGGCGATATCATCCGGCATCTCCCCTAGCGTGGCCAAACCAAACACTTGCCGCAGACCATCCAGGCTGCCGCCCGCTGACTTCACCCGTTCGGGCAAAGCAGCCTCTTTTTCTTTGAGCGTTGCTTCCGGCAAAAGGTCCAGAATGCCATCAGACATCAGCGTCAGGCTGAACGTCGGCGGCAGCTCAAGCACGTGGTCTTCGTAGGTGGCTTCATTGAACAGCCCCACCGGCAGACCACGACCTTCGAGATAACGAACACTGTCAGGCGTGTACAACACAGGCAACGGCAGATGGCCGCCGATGCTATAGGTCAACAAACCGGTCTCCTCGTCGATGACTCCACCGACCATTGTGACGTGTTTACCCAGCTTACAACTGATCAGCCCCCGGTTGATATGACCGAGCACTTCCGAAGGCTTGAACTCCGGCAAGGTACCGCTGCGTTTCGATTCGAAGAGCAGACGCGTGGTCATGAACTTCAACAGCACAGTGACGAAGGCGGATGACGCGCCATGCCCGGAAACATCCGCCAGGTAGAACGCGACCCGACGCTCGTCGACGCGGAAATAGTCGACAAAATCACCCGACAGGTACAACGACGGGATGATCTGGTGGGCAAAGTTGAATTCGTCGATGCTCCACGGGCTGTCCGGCAGCATGTTCATCTGCACCTGGCGACCGGCGTTCTGGTCTTCCTGGAGCAGGTTCAGGCTGGCTTCGAGCTCGCGGTTGGCCTTTTCCAGCTTCTCGCGGTAACGCTGGTTTTCCAGCAGCAGCCGCGCACGATCCAGGGCTCGGCGCACAGAGTGCTCGAGCACAGCCAGATCTTCGAGAGGCTTGATCAGGTAATCTGCCGCGCCGAGGCGCAGGGCCTCGACCGCGTCGTTCATCACCCCGGCACCCGAGACCACGATCACCGGCGTTTGCGGCGAGCGCTCGGTGACCTGACGGATCAGTTCGAGACCGCCCATCTGCGGCATGCGCAGATCGCAGATCACCAGATCGGGCTCGTCTTGCTCGAATACCTGAAGACCCTGTTGACCGTTGCCGGCCTGCAGGACGCTGAAACCACTGTCTTCCAGATAGGCCGCGAGGCTCGCGCGCACTACCTCGTCATCATCGATTATCAGCAGCGTGGCACTGGTTTTTGGCATGTGGGCAAACGGCGCCAGAATTAGGTTGGCGTAGTGAGCGGGGCAACGGCCCTGCGCAGACTACTGGATTCGCTTTCTAGCCTCTCTGCTGCAGCGCTTTCAAGCATTCGCCTGGCGCGCGGTTTTAAACAGAGGTGCCCTTCTAAGGCGCAGACGGTACTCCCATCCGCAGAGCGTTTCAAGCATGCGCCGATTGTCGCTTGACGACTTTGTTTGTCAAATCACCGGGAGTTATAAGAACCGCTGTAAACGTAACCCGATGGAAGGTAGCGGCAGTCGATGGCGATGCTCTGGCGCAGACAAAAAAGGCGACCCGAGGGTCGCCTTTTTGGCATCGGTCGAAATCAGAAATCGTCTTCGACTTGTCCGTCCTTCACCTTGAACTCGCGGTTCTGCAGGTAAGCGTTGCGGATGAAGGTGTACTTGTCGCCGCTGATCAGCTTCTCACTCGACAGCAGGCTGGCACGGGTGTCGACGATGTTGAGGCCGAAGATCGAGTTACGCGTCGGCACATGATCGATGTAGCGGTACATCCCGGTGTAGCTGTCGACGTATTTCGACGGTGCGTCACGCAGGGTGCTCGGGCCCATCAGCGGCAGCATCACGTACGGGCCGCTGCCCACGCCCCAGTAACCGAGGGTCTGACCGAAGTCTTCGTCGCTGCGGTTCAGGCCCATCTGGGTGCCGACGTCGAAGAAGCCGAGCAGACCGAAGGTGGTGTTGAAAATCAGTCGGGCGGTATCAACGCCCGCTGCAGCCGGTTTGGCCTGGAGAATATTGTTCGCCAGGTTGGTGACGTCACCGACGTTGCGGAACATGTTGTGAATGCCATCTTCAACGAACTGCGGGGTGACGAACTCATAGCCCTGCGCCAATGGCTTCAGCGCGTAGGTGTCAACGAAGTCGTTGAACCGGAATATCGGCCGGTTGACGCTTTCCCAAGGGTCTTCTTCCGTGGCCGCCTGAGTGGCGAACGGCGCCAGCAACAGGCTGGCACATACACTTAGCTGAGCGAGCGAAGGGCTCCAGCGCATAGAAAAACTCCTTGGATTTGATACTGGCGCGGACCTCGGGGCCCAGGCATTAAGGCCGCTAGTATAAGCGTAAACGGCGATTTGGGCAGTCTGGCAGGCAAGGATATGCAGGAAGTTTCCTACGTCGTCTTTCACAGGACTGTCATGCAACTGTCACCCGCGCGCCATAGCCTTGAGCGTTATTTCAGGGACGTTGCCATGACTCACGCCGAAACCTTGCCCGTCGCCGCGCCCAGTCTGACTGCCGTACTGTTCGGCCTGAGCGGTTGCCTGGTGGATTTCGGTTCCCGCGCCGCGCAACAGCTCACCGCCGGGCCGGAACACGCCGAAGCCACCCCGGGCGCGCTCGATAGCCTAAGAAGCTTGCAGCGTCAGCGGATTCCCTGTGCCTGGCTCGACGAATTGCCCCCCGCCCTCGTTCATTCACTGGCCGCTTCGCTGCCAACCTGGATCAAGCCGACGCAACATTCAGCAACAATGAATCCATGGCCGGCACCCAATGCGTGTTGGCAAGCATTGATGGATCTGAACATCGACCGCCTCGATGGCTGCGTGCTGGTCAGCGGTGAGCCGCGTCTGTTGCAGGCCGGCCTGAATGCCGGACTGTGGACAATTGGCCTGGCGTCCTGCGGCTCGTTGTGCGGCCTGAGCCCGAGCGAATGGCAAGCTCTCTCGCAAACAGACCGTGAGCAGCTGCGCGGCAAAGCAACCGTGCAGTTGTTCAGCCTTGGCGTGCACTCAGTGATCGATCATCTCGGCGAACTGGATGCCTGTCTTGCCGACATCAGCTCGCGCCGCGCCAAAGGCGAAAAGCCCTGACCAACGTCATGCAGGTTCACCGAGAGTGGATTAATCTAAAGGTCAGCCATAGACCTTTGGCGCGCGGCTGCGGTCAATGCCAGTGCCTATTGATAAAAGGAAACCACCATGCCCGCCCAAGAACTGCAAAAACAGCTCGATACCCTGCGCGAGCAGCTGGAACAGAATCCACCGCTGTCGGAAGTCGAGCGTGAAGATCTGCGTGCGTTGATGGCGCAGATCGAATCGGAAATCCAGCTGGAAACTGCCACCCAGGACGCGAGCATTGCCGATGGTGTGAACCTGGCAGTGGATCGCTTTGAGCTTGAACATCCAGCTATCGCCGGCACCCTGCGCAACATCGTCAACGCGCTGGGCAGCATGGGCATCTGACGCCCCGCCGCACAAAAAAGCCCTGCCAGCGATGGCAGGGCTTTTTCATTTCCACAATTTGAAACGCAATCTCCTGTAGGAGTGAGCCTGCTCGCGATAACGGTGGACCAGTCGAATTCACCGTTGAATGTCATTCAGCTATCGCGAGCAGGCTCACTCCTACAGTTACTGACGCACCAGACGATGGTTCGGCAGTTGCACCTCCTCAGTGCTGCGATACGGGTTGATATCCAACCCGCCGCGCCGAACATATCGCGCAAATACAGTGAGCTTCTGCGGCTTCAGCAACCGCTGCAGATCAAGAAAAATCCGCTCCACACACTGCTCATGGAAATCCGAGTGCTGGCGGAAGCTGACGATGTATTCCAGCAGGCTGGCGTGATCCAGCGCCGCGCCGCGATATTCCACGACCACGCTGCCCCAGTCCGGCTGGCTGGTCACCGGGCAGTTGGATTTGAGCAGATGGCTGTGCACGCTCTCTTCTACGATTCGCGAATCGTCGCAACGCAGCAATTCCGGGCGCGGATGTTCGTAGTTGCTGACACTGATATCCAGATCGTCGATGCACACGCCCGGCAGTGCCACGACGCCTTCAGCCTCAACGTCCTTCAAACTGCGAACCCGCACGCCCACCGGTTTGCCGGCGGCGGCGGACAGATCCTTGATCAGCGTCGCCTCCAGCGTGGCGACGTCGGCGAACGGCGTCTGGTTCAGCGAGTTGAGGTACAGCTTGAACGACTTCGATTCGATGATGTTCGGCGAGTCGGCCGGGATGCTGAATTCGGCGATCGCCACCACCGGTTTGCCCGACGGCAGCAGCCACGACAGCTCGAAGCAGTTCCAGAAATCTACGCCTTTATAGGGCAGGGTTTCGGCGCTCAGGCCCAGCTCTGCCCATTTCGCGGTGCGCGGAATCGGGAACAGCAGGGACGGCGTGTAGGTGGCGATGTATTCGCTGGATTTGCCCAGCGGCGAATGTTCGGCTGCGGGATGCATGGCGGAAACCTGACTGAAGAATCAGCGGATTCTACCAGCCTTTGCCTGCGCCTTTTAGTGCTTACTGACTGACTGTCAGGTTGCCGACCATGCCCGCCTGGTAATGCCCCGGAATATTGCAGGCGAACTCAAGCGCCGTGGCCTTGCTGAAGGTCCAGGTCAACTCCGCGGATTTACCCGGTTCGACCAATACACTGTTGGGGTCGTCGTGTTTCATTCCGTGGCCCATCGCCGCGTGATCCATGCCCGCCATGTCGTGGGACATTTCTTTTATCCCTGTCGGCGTGAGCATGCCGCTCTGCTGCATCTGTAACATTTCCTGCTGGTGACTGGCATGCATCGCCGCGTCACCCAAGTTGAATTCGTGCAGCAACTGGCCTTTATTCACCAGCACAAAGCGAACCGTCTCACCCGCCTTGACCTGTATGGTTTTCGGATCGAAGTTCATGTCGCCCATGACGATTTCGATACTGCGCGTGGCCTGGCTGACCGCTGCCGGCTGGCCGAAAGCGTAGGTGTGCGCCGGTGTCGCCCAGGCTGGCGAACTCAATGCCAGCAGACAAGCCACTACTGTAAGAGATGTGCGAAAAAACATGGTCACGCTCCAGCAAGAGAAGGTTCAGCCTGTGGGAAACTCTAACCACCCTGGGCTGGCACCGACCTGACAGACAGATTACAACTTTGTCAGCTTGGCGCTTATCGCCGGATCTCACGGTATAACGCCCTCGCCCTTCTAAATACCACCCCGTCCGAGTCGCCCATGAAACTGTTGATCGTTGAAGACCAAGCCAAAACCGGGCAATACCTGCGTCAGGGCCTGACCGAGGCCGGGTTCAATACCGAGCTGGTGGCAGACGGCATCAGCGGCCAGCAATTGGCCTTGAGCGGCGAGTACGCGCTGCTGATCCTCGATGTGATGCTGCCCGGACGCAATGGCTGGCAGATTCTGCAAGCGGTGCGCAGCGCCGGCCTCGACACGCCGGTACTTTTTCTGACGGCCAAGGACGCCGTGGACGACAGGGTTCACGGCCTCGAACTGGGTGCTGACGATTATCTGGTCAAGCCATTCGCCTTCTCCGAACTGCTCGCCCGGGTGCGCAGCCTGTTGCGGCGCGGCAGCGCGATCGCCCAGGAAACCAGCCTGCAACTGGCCGATCTGCGCCTGGATCTGATCCGCCGCCGGGTCGAACGCAGCGGCCAACGCATCGACCTGACCGCCAAGGAATTCGCCCTGCTGGAAATGCTCCTGCGCCGCCAGGGTGAGGTCCTGCCGAAGTCGCTGATCGCTTCACAGGTCTGGGACATGAATTTTGACAGCGACACCAACGTCATCGAAGTGGCGATCCGCCGCTTGCGCCTGAAGATCGACGACGACTTCCCCAACAAACTGATCCACACCGTGCGCGGCATGGGTTACGTGCTTGAAGAGCGTGCGCTGTGATGCGTCACTTGTCCCTGAGCACGCGCCTGGCCCTGTTGTTTGCCGCCTGCACCGCGGTGGTCTCGCTGTTCGCCGGGGTACTGTTCGACCGCGCCAGCGAGGCGCACTTCATCGAGCTCGATCAGCAACAACTGGAGGCTAAGCTGATCGGCCTGCGCCGCGCCTTGCAGGATCTCCAGCCTGCCCAGCGCGAAGCGCGGCTGGCCGATGAGTTGAGCCGCCAGGCCGATCTGTCGTTGCGCATCACCAGCGGCGACGGTCAGCACTGGTACGACAGCTCGGTGCAGATCCCCAAGAGTCTGCCGCTGCAAACTGGCCTGTCGACCATCAGCCATGACGGCACCGACTACCGTGTACTGCGCGCCCCGCTCTACCCGGACACAGCCGATTCGCCGCAACTGACGCTGCTGCTGGACATCACCCATCACCAGCATTTCCTTGCGCGCATGCAGCATCTGATCTGGCTGACCGTCGGCCTGTCAGCGCTAGCCACGGCGTTGCTCGGTGCCTGGGCCGCGCGCAGCGGACTGCGCCCGTTGCGGCGGATAAGCGCGGTGGCCCGCGGAATTTCTGCGCAATCGCTGAATGCCCGACTGCCTGAAGAGAAAATGCCGCCAGAGCTTGCGGAAATGGCCCACAGTTTCAACGCCATGCTCGCACGCCTCGACGACTCGTTTCAGCGCCTCTCGGCGTTCTCCGCCGACATCGCCCATGAACTGCGCACGCCACTGTCGAACCTGCTCACCCACACCCAGGTCACCCTCACCCGTCCGCGGGCACTGGAGGATTACCGCGAAGCGCTGCACAGCAACCTCGAAGAGCTGCAATGGATGGCGCAACTGGTCAACGACATGCTCTACCTCGCGAAGGCCGATCACGGCCTGCTGATGCCCAAGCGCGAACCGCTGGAACTGGCGGACGAGGCTGACATGTTGCTGGAGTTTTTTGCGCCATTGGCCGAAGACGCTCGCGTTAACCTGAGTCGTGAGGGGGCGGCGCGTATCGAGGGTGATCGCGGCATGTTGCGCCGGGCCTTGTCGAATCTGCTGGATAACGCGCTGCGCTTTACCCCGGCTGAAGGTGATGTTCGGCTGAGCATTGTCGAGCAGCCGCAGGCTGTACGCGTTTGCGTCGAGAACAGTGGTGAGGGGATTTCAGGGCAATTACTGCAACGTCTGTTTGACCGGTTCTATAGAGCGGATCCGGCGCGGCAGGAAGGCAGCAGTGAGCATGCGGGGTTGGGGCTGGCAATTACCCAGTCGATCGTCCGTGCGCATGGCGGGACGATTCATTGCGAATCTGAAGCGGGTTGGACGCGGTTTGTGATCGAGTTGCCAAAGGAAGAATGAGGCCAGCAGTACCGGCCCTATCGCGAGCAGGCTCACTCCTACAGAGGGAACGCATTCCAATTGTAGGAGTGAGCCTGCTCGCGAAAGCGGTCTAAAGGTTACGAATATCTCAAGGCATGCGCCGGTTCGATCTTCGCCGCCCGCCACGCCGGATACACCGTCGCCAGAAAGCTCAGAACGAAGCCCGCCGAGCAGATCAACAGCACGTCGCCGCCCTGCAGTTCCGAGGGCAGGTTGCTGACGAAATACACGTCCGAACTGAAGATGTGCTGCCCGGTAACGCGCTCGA
Organism: Pseudomonas sp. NDM; assembly: GCF_003105095.1. Taxonomy (NCBI): domain Bacteria; kingdom Pseudomonadati; phylum Pseudomonadota; class Gammaproteobacteria; order Pseudomonadales; family Pseudomonadaceae; genus Pseudomonas; species Pseudomonas sp. NDM. The sequence continues at coordinate 18,878 of NZ_QETJ01000023.1, forward strand.
CCCACCCGACCAGTTCGCTGACATTGAGCGCGGCGATAACGCCCAGCACGCCACCAATGATGGTGCCGACAATGCCGATCACCGTGCCCTGCACCATGAAGATCGCCATGATCTGCCGCGGTGTGGCGCCGATGGTGCGCAGGATCGCGATGTCGGCGCCCTTGTCGTTCACCACCATGATCAGCGTCGCGATGATGTTGAACGCTGCCACCGCGACGATCATCAGCAACAGCAGGCCGATCATGGTTTTTTCCATTTTCATCGCGCTGAACAGGCTGCCCTGGGTGTGGGTCCAGTCGTCAGCTTTGAAGTCGGCGCCAAGGCCACCGGCAATGTCCGCAGACACCTTCGGCGCGGCGTACAGATCCTTGACTGCAAGGCGCACGCTCTGCACCTGATTCGGCTGCCAATGCTGCATGGTCGCCGCATCGGCGACATGGATCAGGCCCATCGAACCGTCCAGCTCGGCACCGACCTTGAACACGCCAACCACATTCAGGCGCTGCATGCGCGGAGTGATGCCTCCCGGCGCGGTGCTGACTTCCGGAACGATCAGGGTGATCTTGTCGCCGACGTTCAGGCGGAAACGCCGCGCGGTGATTTCACCGATCACCACGCCAAATTCGCCCGGTTTCAGAGCATCAAGACGCCCTTGGACGATGTGCTGAGCAACGATCGACACCTTGCCTTCCTGGGCCGGGTCGACGCCGCTGATCTGGATCGGCTGCATCGAACCCTTGTACGAAAGCATGCCTTCCATTTCGGTGAACGGCACGGCGGCGGTCACTTCGAGATTTTTCATCGCGGCGGCGGCCACCGGTTGCCAGTCGTCGATCGGCTTGACGCCGTCGATGGTCGCGTGGGGCACCATGCCGAGGATGCGCGAGCTCATTTCGCGCTGAAAACCGTTCATCACCGACAGCACCACGATCATCGCCAGCACGCCGAGGGCGAGGCCGATCATCGAGGTCATCGAAATGAATGAAACAAAGCGATTGCGGCGCTTGGCGCGGGTATAGCGCGTGCCGATAAAGATCGATAACGGTCTGAACATTCGCTGGGGCACCGTGTAGAAATAAAAGACCCGGCGCCGTTACGAGCGCCGGGTTTCAGCCAGTCAGATGGGGGTGAGGCAGCCTTCCTGCAGCTGCAGAACGCGATCCATCTGGCGAGCCAGGTTCATGTCGTGCGTCACCACCAGGAACGCCGTGCGCATCGACGTGCTCAGCTCGAGCATCAGATCCTGAATGCCTTCGGCGGTGTGCAGGTCGAGGTTGCCGGTTGGCTCATCGAGCATCACCAGCCCCGGGTTGTTGACCAGGGCACGAGCGATCGCTACGCGCTGACGTTCGCCGCCGGACAGTTCCGCCGGCTTGTGCTCGAGGCGATGACCCAGACCGACCCGCTCCAGCAACGCCGTGGCACGCTGGCGCGCCTCAGGGATGGCGGTCTTGCCGATCAACAGCGGCATGCAGACGTTTTCCAGCGCAGTGAATTCCGGCAGCAGGTGGTGAAACTGATAAACGAAGCCGAGCGCGCGGTTGCGCAGCAGGCCGCGCTTCTTCTCGCTCAACGCCGACAGCTCTTCGCCATCGAGCCAGACGCTGCCCTTGCTCGGCGTATCGAGACCGCCGAGCAGGTTGAGCAAGGTACTTTTGCCGGAACCGGATTTACCCACGATCGCCACGCGCTCGCCCGGGTGCAACTCCAGTTGCAGGCCGGCCAGCACTTGTACCGACTCAGGGCCTTCCTCGTAGGATTTGCCCAGGTTACGGCAGCTCAGAATTGCTTGTTCACTCATGCCCGACTCACTCATAACGTAACGCCTCCGCCGGCTGGGTGCGCGCGGCACGCCAGGCGGGATACAGGGTGGCGAGGAAACTCAGGACCAACGCAGCGGCGCAGACCATGACGACGTCCTGGCTCTGTACCTGCGAAGGAAGATAATCAATGAAATACACGTCAGCATTAAGGAACTTGTGGCCGATCAGCCCTTCAAGCGCCGAAATCGCCGCACTGACATTCAGCGCCGCGAGAATCCCGACCACCGCGCCGATGGCCGTGCCGACCACGCCGATTACCGTGCCCTGAACCATGAACGTGCGCATGATCGTGCCCGGTGTGGCGCCGAGGGTGCGCAGAATGGCGATGTCGCCCTTCTTGTCGTTCACCACCATCACCAGTGTGGAAATGATGTTGAACGCGGCGACGGCGACAATCAGCAGCAACAGCAGACCGATCATGGCTTTTTCCATGCGGATCGCCTGATACAGGTTGCCGTGGGTGCGGGTCCAGTCGCGGGCGTAGTAACGGTCCTCGCCGAGGTGCTGGGCGATGTTCCACGCCTCGCGCGGGGCCTGGAACAGGTCGTCGAACTTCAGACGCAGGCCCTGCACCTGATCGGCTTTCCAGCGGTGCATTTTCGCCAGATCCTGCAGATTGGTCACGCCGAGGTAGCCATCGAGCTCACCGGCGCCGACATGGAAAATCCCGACCACGGTGAAGCGCTTCATGCGCGGGAACATCCCGGCCGGGGTCACGCTGACCTCCGGCGCGACAAAAGTAACCTTGTCGCCGATGCCGACACCGAGCTTGGTCGCGGCCTTGTCGCCGATGACGATGCCGAAGCTGCCGGGCGTCAGGTCGTCGAGTTTGCCCTGCTTCATGAAGTTGTCGATGATCGACACATTGCGCTCGAGCGCAGGATCAATGGCATTGAGCAACACTTTGGAGACCTGACCGTTATTGGTCAGCAGGCCCTGCATCTGGGTGAACGGCGCTACTGCCGTGACCTGCCGGTTCTGCTTGACCTTGTCGGCCAGGCTCTGCCAGTCATTGATCGGCTCGCCGGTCTCGAGAGTAGCGTGAGGCACCATGCCCAGCACGCGGGTGCGCATCTCATGGTCGAAGCCGTTCATCACCGACAGCACGACGATCATCACGACCACGCCAAGGGCGAGCCCGATCATCGAAGTCAGGGAAATGAATGACACAAAATGATTGCGACGCTTTGCACGGGTATAACGCGTGCCGATAAATACGAAGAGAGGTCTGAACATGTCGGGGCTTGTTCGGAGGGAAAAGGAACGTCCTTGTGGCGGGGGTCGAAAACCAGCTTTACACTCAGACCACCGCCGCTACCATGGGTTCGCCATGTCGACATTAGATGAAGAAGATCGCCGCGAATACTACCGTATCGAGGACACGATCGCACTGGAAATTCGGCCCCTGTCCGCTCCCGAAGCCGCAGGCCAGGAAGTGTTGCAGGATGCTTCCCCACTGTTCAACCTGCTCAGCGAATTGCACCTGAGCGAATTCGAGTCGCAGCACCTGCTGCGGCAGATCAGCGAGCGCGACCGCGCCATCGCTGCATTTCTCAAATCGCAGAACAAACGCATCGACCTGCTCAGCCAAGTGATCGCCCTGACCGCGCTCGGCCACATCGGCGAGCCGCAGCCGGTGATCATCTCCGAAGGCGGGATCGACTTTCAGTACCCGACCCCGATCGCCACCGGAGCGCACCTGTCGGTGAAACTGGTGCTGATGCCGCAGGCGCTGGGGCTGCTGCTGCGCGCCCGGGTCACGCATTGCGATCCCAAGGGCGATGGCTATGACGTCGGCACCGAGTTCGAACGCCCGACCGATGCGCAGCGCCAGTTGCTTGCGCGCTACATCTTGCAAAAGCAGGCTCAGGAACGCCGTCTGGCCCGCGAACAGAACGAATCTGGCATTTAACTTAAGGAAGCACCGTGACCCTCATCTACGGCCACCGCGGCGCCAAGGGCGAAGCACCGGAAAACACCCTGAGCAGCTTTCAGGAATGCCTCAAGCACGGCGTGCGCCGCTGCGAACTGGATCTGCACCTGTCCAAGGACGGCGAGCTGATGGTCATCCATGACCCGACGCTCAAGCGCACCACCGAACGCCGCGGCAAAGTCGTCGAGCACACCGCTGCCGAACTGGTGACCTATGACGCGCGCAAGGGTGGCCCGGGCTGGATCAAGCCGTGCCCGATTCCGACGCTGGAAGAGTTGTTCGAGAAGTGTGATTTCGAGCACTGGCAGCTGGAAGTCAAAAGCGCTTCGCGCACCCGCGCGGCGACTACCGTGCTGGCGATTCGGGAAATGGCTCAGCGCCACGGACTGCTCGACAAGGTGACGATCACCTCGAGTTCGCGGGAAGTCTTGAAGGCAGCGCTGGATCTGGTACCGGACGTGTCGCGCGGCCTGGTGGCCGAATACGCCTGGCTCGATCCGTTGAAGGTCGCCGCCAGCTACGGCTGCGAGATTCTCGCCTTGAACTGGACGCTGTGTACGCCGGAACGCCTGCAGAAGGCGCAGCGTCAGGGCCTGCATGTGTCGGTGTGGACCGTCAACGAGCCTGCACTGATGCGCAGACTCGCCGACTTCGGCGTTGACAGCCTGATTACAGACTTTCCCGGTTTGGCCACTGCCACCCTTGAGAATTGCTGAAATCGGTCTCCCCGGCCGGCTCAGGCCACCGGCCGGAGCCCGTCAAAAAAGCCGGTTGAGGCCGTCGTACGCTGCTACCCGATAGGCTTCGGCCATGGTCGGGTAGTTGAACGTAGTGTTGACGAAATACTTCAGGGTGTTCAGCTCGCCCGGCTGGTTCATGATCGCCTGACCGATGTGAACGATCTCCGACGCCTGATAACCGAAGCAGTGCACACCGAGCACTTCCAGCGTCTCGCGGTGGAAGAGGATTTTCAGCATGCCTTGCGGCTCGCCGGCAATCTGCGCCCGCGCCATGCTCTTGAAGAAGGCCTTGCCGACTTCGTAGGGCACTTTGGCCTGGGTCAGCTCCTGCTCGTTCTTGCCGATCGAGCTGATCTCCGGAATGGTGTAGATGCCGGTCGGCACGTCATTGACGAAGCGCCAGCTGCCATTGTCGACGATGCTGCCAGCGGCCGAACGACCCTGGTCGTGGGCGGCACTCGCCAGGCTTGGCCAGCCGATCACGTCACCGGCGCCGTAGATGTTCTCCACGCAGGTGCGGTAGTTCTGGTCGACTTCGATCTGGCCACGGCTGTTGACCTTGACCCCGATGTTTTCCAGACCCAGCGTGTCGGTATTGCCGGTACGGCCGTTGCACCAGAGCAAGGCGTCGGCCTTGATCTTCTTGCCGGACTTGAGGTGCAGGATCACACCGTTGTCCACGCCTTCGACGCGGTCGTACTCTTCGTTGTGGCGCACGGTGATGTTGTTGTTGCTGAAGTGGTAGCTCAGCGCCTGGGAAATTTCCGAGTCGAGGAAGCTCAGCAACTGGCCCCGGTTGTCGACCAGTTCGACCAGCACACCCAGACCACTGAAGATCGACGCGTATTCGCAACCGATCACACCAGCGCCGTAAACGATCAGTTTGCGCGGGGTGTGGCCGAGGCTGAGGATGGTGTCGCTATCGTAGATACGCGGGTGGTGGAAATCGATGTCCGCCGGGCGATACGGACGCGAACCGGTGGCGATGATGATGTGCTTGGCGACCAGTTTTTCGACCACGCCGTTGCCGCAGACCACTTCGATGGTTTGCTCGTCGGCAAAGCTGCCGGTGCCGAAGAACACGTCAACGCGGTTACGGGCGTAGTAGCCGGTGCGCGAAGCGACTTGCTTGGAAATGACTTTCTCGGCGCTTTTCAACACGTCCGGGAAGGAGAACCAGCGTGGCTCGCCGATCGCGCGGAACATCGGGTTGGTGTTGAACTGCATGATCTGCCGCACCGAGTGACGCAGTGCCTTGGACGGGATGGTGCCGAGGTGGGTGCAGTTGCCGCCGACCTGGCGACGGCTGTCGACCATCGCGACCTTGCGCCCCGCTTTGGCGGCGTTCATTGCCGCGCCTTCTCCCGCCGGGCCGGAACCCAGTACCACCACGTCGTAGTTGTAGACAGCCATGCGTACTCCTCAGAACAGGCCGCGATGCCAGCAGCACCGGCGGCTAAATCACGCCGAACGGCGGCGCGAAGGAACAATTGGGGGCCAGTGAAGAACCCGGACACAGTCTATAGAAGCGTCAACGCCGCGCACATTAACCCTTGGTCGCGTCGTAGGCTACTTTTGCCTGCACTACAACGCCAGCTTTCGTCTTGTCTTCAGTCAGTTTTTGTCGTCGACAAGCTGCGCAAATGCCTGACTGCTGCGGGTGACGAAACCTGTATCGGCACGCAGGACAAAGAATGCAGCAATGTCATGCTTTTGGGCATAGTCCTGCGCCCTTTCCGGCCCGAGAATCAGCAACAGCGTCGATAGTCCATCGGCCATCAACGCTGAAGGATGAATCACCGTGACTGACGCCAGCTCATGTAGGACCGGTCGCCCACTGCGTGCATCGATAGTGTGGGAATAACGCCGGCCGTCCTGCAGAAAATAGTTGCGGTAGTCGCCGGAGGTGGATACGCCGTAACCATCGACATCGATAATCCGCTCGGCCACTTGCTGGTCATCCCGGGGCTCTTCGACGGCGATGCGCCACGCTGAGCCATCTGGCTTGCTGCCCTTGGCTTTGAGTTCGCCCGTGGCTTCGACCAGGTAATTGGCGATGCCCATGCCCTGCAATCTGGCGGCGATGGCATCCACGGCATAACCGGCGGCGATGCTGTTGAAGTCGACTTCGACAGCGGCGTCCTTGCACAAACGGTTGCCGTCGATACGCAGATGCTGATGGCCGACCCGCTGCATGACCTCGGCCAGGGCAATCTCATCGGGGATGATCTCTTCGCGTCCTTGCGGACCGAATCCCCAGAGATTCATCAGTGGTTCCACGGTCAGATCGTAGGAACCTTCGCTTTGCGTCGAAAGCTGTTCACCGACGCGGATCAACTCAAGCACCGCTGCCGGCATCGATTGGCAACTGTCGGCAGGCAACGAGTTGAAACGCTCGATGGCTGAGTCACTTCGGTAAGTCGACATCTGTTGATCGACTTCACCGAGGATGGTCTCCACTTCGCCGCGCACCTGTGCAGGATCGGCAACCCCGGCGTGGCGCACGTACTTGACCGACCAGGTGCTGCCCATGGTCGAGCCGCCGACCTGTTCCAGGGAATCGCCGTTGCCGCAGCCGCCGATTGCCCCCGCCAAGACCACAAGCCCCAACCAGCGTCCAGTTAACAATTCTTCATCTCCCCGCAAAACCACGGCGGCCATTATGAACTACAAGCGCCCGCTCGCTTCCCCATGGCAGCAACGCCTTTATACAAAATTGAACAGTGAGTACCTCCCATGTCCTCGACCACGGGCAAAGGCAAAGCGATCTTTCGCGTTGTCAGCGGCAACTTCCTCGAAATGTTCGACTTCATGGTCTACGGCTTCTATGCCACGGCCATCGCCAAAACCTTCTTCCCCACCGACAGCGCGTTCGCTTCGCTGATGCTGTCGCTGGCGACCTTCGGTGCCGGCTTCCTGATGCGCCCACTCGGGGCGATTTTTCTCGGCGCCTATATCGACCGTCACGGACGGCGCAAAGGGCTGATCATCACTCTGGCGATGATGGCCGCCGGTACAGTGCTGATTGCCTGCGTGCCCGGCTACGCGACGCTCGGCGTCGCCGCGCCGCTGCTGGTGTTGTTCGGCCGTCTGTTGCAAGGCTTCTCGGCGGGCGTGGAACTGGGCGGTGTGTCGGTGTATCTGGCGGAAATCTCCACGCCGGGGCGTAAAGGCTTTTTCGTCAGTTGGCAGTCCGCCAGCCAACAAGCTGCGGTGGTGTTCGCCGGCCTGCTCGGCGTTGCTCTGAATCACTGGCTGAGTCCGGAGCAAATGGGCGAATGGGGCTGGCGCGTACCGTTTCTGATTGGCTGCATGATCGTGCCGGTGATTTTCTTCATCCGTCGCTCGCTGGAGGAAACCCCGGAATTCCAGGCGCGCACCCACCGCCCTACCCTCGGCGAAATCGTCCGTTCGATCGGCCAGAACTTCGGCATCGTCATCGCCGGCATGGCACTGGTGGTGATGACCACGGTGTCGTTCTACCTGATCACCGCCTACACCCCGACGTTCGGCAAAGCCGAACTGCACCTGTCGGACCTCGATGCCTTGCTGGTGACCGTGTGCATTGGTTTGTCGAACTTCTTCTGGCTGCCGGTGATGGGCGCTGTTTCCGACAAGATCGGGCGAAAGCCCTTACTGCTGGCGGCGACGATTCTGGCGATCCTGACTGCGTATCCGGCGCTGTCGTGGCTGGTGGCGAATCCGAGCTTCAGCCATTTGCTGATTGTCGAACTGTGGCTGTCGTTCCTCTATGGCTCCTACAACGGTGCGATGGTGGTGGCGCTGACCGAGATCATGCCGGTGGAAGTGCGCACGACCGGGTTTTCACTGGCCTACAGCCTGGCGACGGCGACGTTCGGCGGGTTCACTCCGGCGGCGTGCACCTACCTGATTCATGTGCTGGACAACAAGGCAGCACCAGGCATCTGGCTCAGCGGCGCGGCTGTGTTAGGACTGGTTGCCACGCTAGTGTTGTTCCGTGGCAATCGGCATGAGTTGCGCACGGCGCAGGCTTCGGTTGCCAGCGGCGCCTGACAGAATGCTTTCGCGAGCAGGCTCGCTCCTACAGGGAATTGTGAACTTCCCCCCCTGTAGGAGTGAGCCTGCTCGCGATGAGGCCTACGCAGGCAACACAACTCTATAAAGCAGACAAACAAAAACGCCCCGACAAAATGCCGGGGCGTTTTCATTCAAGCCTGAGGCTTAGCGCGGGAACGCTGGCGGATTCACATCAGCCATGTCTTCCATCACGCGAACCACCTGGCAGCTGTAGCCGAACTCGTTGTCGTACCAGACGTACAGAACAACGCGGTTGTCCTGCACGATGGTCGCTTCAGCATCGACCACACCGGCGTGACGCGAGCCGACGAAGTCAGTCGACACAACTTCCTGCGAATTGACGAAGTCGATCTGCTTGTGCAGCTCGGAGTGCAGCGCCATGTAGCGCAGGTACTCGTTCATCTCTTCACGGGTGGCGGCTTTCTCAAGGTTGAGGTTGAGAATGGCCATCGACACGTTCGGCGTCGGCACACGAATCGCGTTGCCGGTCAGCTTGCCGGCCAGCTCTGGCAGCGCCTTGGCCGCAGCGGTGGCGGCGCCGGTTTCGGTGATCACCATGTTCAGCGCGGCGCTGCGACCACGGCGATCGCCCTTGTGGAAGTTGTCGATCAGGTTCTGGTCGTTGGTGTACGAGTGAACGGTTTCGACGTGACCGTTGATGATGCCGAACTTGTCGTTCACAGCCTTCAGCACCGGCACGATGGCGTTGGTGGTGCAGGAAGCGGCGGACACGATCTTGTCGTCAGCGGTGATTTCACCGTGGTTGATGCCGTGAACGATGTTCTTCAGCTTGCCCTTGCCAGGCGCGGTCAGAACAACGCGGTCGATACCCGGGCAGGCCAGGTGCTGACCCAAGCCATCGGCGTCACGCCATACACCGGTGTTGTCCACCAGCAGCGCGTCTTTGATGCCGTACTGGGTGTAATCCACCTCGGTCGGGTTCTTCGCGTAGATCACCTGGATCAGGTTACCGTTGGCGGTGATGGTGTTGTTTTCTTCGTCGATGGTAATGGTGCCGTTGAACGAACCGTGTACCGAATCGCGGCGCAGCAGGCTGGCGCGTTTGGTCAGGTCGTTCTCGGCGCCTTTGCGCACGACGATGGCACGCAGACGCAGGCCGTCGCCACCACCGGTTTTCTCGATCAGGATGCGCGCCAGCAGACGGCCGATACGACCGAAGCCGTAAAGAACAACGTCAGTGCCTTTGCGGGCCGAGGCGTTTTGCTGACCAACCACGTCAGCCATCTCTTCACGCACGAACTGCTCGGCGCTGCGGCCGTTGCCTTCATTGCGGAATTTGAACGCCAGCTTGCCCAGATCCACCGACGCCGCGCCGAGCTTGAGCTCGCTCATGGCCTTGAGCAGTGGGAATGTTTCGTGGACGGAGAGTTCGCTGTCGTCGGAAGAACGGTGGCGAGCAAAGCGGTGAGCTTTGAGAATCGCGATGACAGACTGGTTGATCAGGCTGCGGCCATAGATCGAGCTAACCACGTTGTTATTGCGGTAGAGCTGACCGATAAGCGGGATCATCGCTTCTGCGAGTGCTTCACGGTCGATCCATTCACCAAGACACTGGTCGGGCTTCTGAGTCACGGTAACCTTCCACATGTAGGGGCAGAAAAAAGGGGCTACATTATGCCGCCGACAAGCCCTTTCAGCAATGCGCGCTTGTCGCGCAATCGGTAACAAAATCCCGTTCAAAAAATTTACGCCTTTCTCCAGCCCAGTAAAACCGGGGCTTTCAGCGCAGTCAATTTTTCGACGACTGTTAGACGATGTCTGTAACCCTCCGTAACACCGCGCGGTTTCGGCACTACATAACCACGAAAAAAGTGCCCGTTTTTATGGTTACCACTACATTTCGTCCAAACCGTGAAGATAGACGCAGTCTGCAACTGACAGGCGGCACCGGAGGCCGCTACAATTACCGACTTTGTCGCAACGCCTGGAGCTCAACCTTCCGTGCCTGTTCTGCGTCTACCGCTACTCCCTGCCGAAGCAGGTAAACAGCATTGGGGCAATCTGCCCGGTGCCGCCCTCAGCCTGGCGATTGCCGAGGCTGCCAGCGCTGCCAAGCGCTTTACCCTGCTGCTGACCGCCGACAGCCAAAGTGCCGAACGGCTGGAACAGGAGCTGAGTTTCTTCGCCCCGGATTTGCCCGTGCTGCATTTCCCCGACTGGGAAACTCTGCCCTACGACCTGTTCTCGCCGCACCAGGACATCATTTCCCAGCGCATCGCCAGCCTCTATCGCCTGCCGGAACTGGCCCACGGTGTGCTGGTGGTACCGATCACCACCGCCCTGCACCGTTTGGCGCCGACCAAATTCCTGCTCGGCAGCAGTCTGGTGCTGGATATCGGCCAGAAGCTCGACGTCGAACAGATGCGCGCGCGGCTCGAAGCCAGCGGCTATCGCTATGTCGACACGGTGTATGAGCACGGCGAGTTCACCGTACGCGGCGCGCTGATCGACCTGTTCCCGATGGGCAGCAAGCTGCCCTATCGCATCGACCTGTTCGATGACGAAATCGAAACCCTGCGCACCTTCGATCCGGAAACCCAGCGTTCGATCGACAAGGTCGAGTCGGTCAAGCTGCTGCCGGCTCGTGAGTTCCCACTGCAGAAAGACGCAGTCACCCGCTTCAAGGCACGCTTTCGCGAGCGCTTCGACGTCGACTTCCGCCGCTGCCCGATCTTTCAGGACCTGAGCAGCGGCATCACCCCGGCCGGTATCGAGTACTACCTGCCGCTGTTCTTCGACGAAACCTCGACCTTGTTCGATTACCTGCCCCAGGACACTCAGGTGTTCTCGCTGCCGGGCATCGAGCAAGCGGCGGAAAATTTCTGGAACGACGTGCGCAACCGTTATGAAGAACGCCGCGTCGATCCTTCGCGTCCTTTATTGCCACCGGCCGAACTGTTCCTGCCGGTGGAAGACTGCTTTGCGCGCCTGAAGAACTGGCCGCGGGTCGTCGCCAGTCAGCAGGACGTTGAAAGCGGCGTGGGCCGTGAACGCTTCCCGGCGCACGCGCTGCCGGATCTGGCCATCGAAGCCAAGGCCACGCAACCGCTGGCGGCGCTGGCAGGTTTCCTCGAAGAATTCCCCGGGCGCGTGCTGTTCACCGCCGAATCGGCGGGTCGTCGCGAAGTCCTGCTGGAACTGCTGGAACGTCTGAAGCTGCGGCCGAAAACCGTCGACAGCTGGCCGGACTTCGTCGCCAGCAAGGATCGTCTGGCGATCACTATCGCCCCGCTCGACGAAGGTCTGCTGCTCGACGACCCGGCGTTGGCGCTGGTCGCGGAAAGTCCGCTGTTCGGCCAGCGCGTCATGCAACGTCGTCGCCGCGAGAAGCGCAGCGACGTCAGCAACGATGCGGTGATCAAGAACCTCACGGAGCTGCGCGAAGGCGCGCCGGTGGTGCATATCGATCACGGCGTCGGCCGCTACCTGGGCCTGACGATTCTGGAAATCGACAATCAGGCCGCCGAATTCCTCACCCTCGAATACGCCGAGAACGCCAAGCTCTACGTGCCGGTCGCCAACCTGCACCTGATCGCACGCTACACCGGCAGCGACGATTCGCTCGCGCCGCTGCATCGCCTCGGCTCGGAAACCTGGCAGAAAGCCAAGCGCAAAGCCGCCGAGCAGGTGCGCGACGTCGCCGCTGAACTGCTCGACATTTATGCCCGTCGCGCCGCCCGTGAAGGTTATGCCTTCGCCGACCCGAAGGCCGATTACGCTACGTTCAGCGCCGGTTTCCCGTTCGAAGAAACTCCCGACCAGCAAGCCACCATCGAGGCCGTGCGCGAGGATATGCTCGCGCCGAAACCGATGGATCGCCTGGTCTGTGGCGACGTCGGTTTCGGCAAGACCGAAGTGGCCATGCGCGCCGCGTTCATCGCCGTGCACGGCGGGCGTCAAGTGGCGATTCTGGTGCCGACCACCCTCCTCGCCCAGCAGCACTACAACAGCTTCCGCGACCGCTTCGCCGACTGGCCGGTGACGGTGGAAGTGATGAGTCGCTTCAAGTCGGCCAAGGAAGTCAACGCGGCAATCGCCGATCTGGCGGAAGGCAAGATCGACATCGTTATCGGCACGCACAAGCTGCTGTCCGACGACGTGAAGATCAAAAACCTCGGGCTGGTGATCATCGACGAAGAACACCGTTTCGGCGTGCGCCAGAAGGAACAGCTCAAGGCCCTGCGCAGCGAAGTCGACATCCTGACCCTGACCGCCACGCCGATCCCGCGCACGCTGAACATGGCAGTGTCAGGCATGCGCGACCTGTCGATCATCGCCACTCCGCCGGCGCGACGCCTGTCGGTGCGCACTTTCGTCATGGAGCAGAACAAGAGCACGGTCAAAGAGGCGTTGCTGCGTGAACTGCTGCGTGGCGGTCAGGTTTACTACCTGCACAACGATGTGAAGACCATCGAGAAATGCGCCGCCGACCTCGCCGAACTGGTGCCGGAAGCGCGCATCGGTATCGGCCACGGGCAGATGCGCGAGCGTGAACTCGAACAGGTGATGAGCGATTTCTACCACAAGCGCTTCAACGTGCTGATCGCCTCGACCATCATCGAGACCGGCATCGATGTGCCGAGCGCCAACACCATCATCATCGAGCGCGCCGACAAGTTCGGTCTGGCGCAGTTGCACCAGTTGCGTGGTCGTGTCGGTCGCAGTCACCACCAGGCTTACGCCTACCTGCTGACGCCGCCGCGCCAGCAGATCACCTCGGATGCGGAAAAGCGTCTGGAGGCGATCGCCAACACCCAGGACCTCGGCGCCGGTTTCGTCCTGGCCACCAACGACCTGGAAATCCGTGGCGCCGGCGAACTGCTCGGCGATGGTCAGAGCGGGCAGATTCAGGCGGTCGGTTTCACCTTGTATATGGAGATGCTCGAGCGCGCGGTGAAGTCGATCCGCAAAGGCGAGCAACCCAACCTCGATCAACCGCTTGGCGGCGGCCCGGAAGTCAATCTGCGGGTGCCGGCGCTGATTCCGGAAGATTATCTGCCGGATGTGCATGCGCGGCTGATTCTGTATAAACGCATCGCCTCGGCCACCGATGAGGAAGGGCTCAAGGATCTGCAGGTCGAGATGATCGACCGCTTCGGCCTGCTGCCGGAGCCGACCAAGAACCTGGTGCGGATCACCGCGTTGAAACTGCAGGCGGAAAAGCTCGGCATCAAGAAGGTCGATGGCGGGCCGCAAGGCGGACGCATCGAGTTCGAAGCGCAGACGCCGGTTGACCCGATGACCCTGATCAAGCTGATCCAGACGCAGCCCAAACGCTACAAGTTCGAAGGCGCAACGATGTTCAAATTCCAGGTGCCGATGGAGCGCCCGGAAGAACGTTTCAATACTGTCGAGGCGCTGTTTGAGCGCCTCATCCCGAAATCCGCTTGAAGGACGCCCGATGCGCCTGTTCCGCTCTCTGACTTTGTTGCTTGCCTCGCTCTTGATGACAGTGGCAGCACCAGCGGCGTTTGCCGATGACACGTATCAGGTCGAAATGATTCTGGTGCGCCAGAATGCCGTACCCGCAATCGTCAGCCGCGCAGCGCCGGAAGACTGGGCCGCTGGCGCCCAGCGTTTGGGCAACGACAGCCAGCGCACGCCCGCGCTCAATGATGTGGTAACCAAACTCACGGCCAGTGGCGAGTACACGGTGCTGATGCACAAAGCCTGGCAGCAGAGCCTCGGCGAAGCGCCAGCGAAAGTCGCGGTCAGTGAAGGTCAGGAGCAGTTCGGCCAGTTCCCCATCGAGGGCACGCTGGAAATGAAACTCGGCCGCTTCACCGACGTGACCGCCGACTTCTGGGTCAACCAGATCGACGCCAATGGCCTGGTCACCGCCAGTGAGCGTCTGCGCCAGGACAGCCACACCAAGAACGGCCAGCTCAACTACCTCGACAACGGTCATCTGGCCTTGCTGATCAAGATCACTTCCCTCACCGCGCCAGCGCCGCGGGAAGCGCCTGAAGTCGTGCCGGACTGATCGAAGTCCTTATGCCGCCGCCCCTGAGCAAACCGCTGGCCCCGTCGTGGGTCAGCCGATTCAAAGAACAGAGTCTGGAGCGCGGCCGTCGCTACGCTTTGGAGAATCGGGTGCGCATCGCCCAGGTCGGCGATGCGACCATCACCGCCAGTTGCGAAGGTTCTGGCGGCAGTGTCTACCGGCAGACTATCCATCTGCGCGAGTCAGCCAAAGCCACCCTGCTGCTGGTCGACGCCACCTGCACCTGTCCGGTGCGCAGCAACTGCAAACACTGCGCGGCGGTGCTGCTGAAAATCCAGGAAACCCTCGACTACCCCGCCGCCGCGAAAGATGCCGAACTGCTGGAGAAACTCCAGGCGGTGCTGGAAAACCGCAGCCCGAAAGCGCCACCGCAGGTTCTGGTGGACAACGTGCAGCCGGTGCCGCGCCTGTGGCTGGCCAGTGTCGAGTTCAGCGCTTTCGAGCCGCGCAATGGCAAGATGCAGCGTTACATTCAACACCGCGCGGCGCTGTCGTTCAGCTATCTGGACGAATATGTCAGCGGGCAAAAGCACAGCGATATCCTGATCCGTCAGGAAGCCCAGACCTTGCGGATAAAACGCCACCCGGATGTCGAACAGTCCTACCGCGAGCAGTTAAGAATCCTCGGTTTCCGCATCGCCACAAGGCAGAGCAAAGCCCTGCCGGAAAGCGCCGGCGAACTCTACGAAATGGTCAACGACAGCGCCTGGCTGACCTTCACCCTCAACGATCTGCCGAAGTTGCGCAGCCAAGGCTGGGAGTTGCAGATCGATGAAGAATTCGGCTTCGACCTGACCGCCGTCGACGACTGGTACGCCACCGTCGAACAGGCGCCGGAGCGCGACTGGTTCGATCTGGAACTGGGCATTATCGTCAACGGCGAACGCCTGAGCCTGCTGCCGATCCTGCTCAATCTGATGCGCTCGCACACCGAGATCCTCAACCCGGAACGCCTCGCCCGTCGTCGCGATGACGAATTGATTCTGGTAAACATTCCGCAACGCACCAGCGAGCACGGCCCGTTGCAGGTGGCGCTGCCGCTCGGCCGCTTGAAGCCGGTATTGATGACGCTGGGCGAGTTCTATTTGCAGGAGCCGGGCGAAACCACCCTGCGCCTGAGCAAGGCTGATGCCACCCGACTCAATTCGCTGGAAGGGCTACCGCTGCTGTGGGAAGGCGGCGAGCAGATCCGCACCTTCGCTCAGCGCCTGCGCGACATCCGCGATTTCAGCGCCGAAGCGCCGCAAGGCTTGAACGCAACGCTGCGCCCCTACCAGCTCGAAGGCTTGAGCTGGATGCAATCGCTGCGGCAACTGGAAGTCGGCGGGATTCTTGCGGATGACATGGGTCTGGGCAAAACCCTACAGACCCTGGCGCATATTCTCACCGAGAAGAACGCCGGACGTCTCGATCGCCCGTGCATGGTGGTGATGCCGACCAGCCTGATTCCGAACTGGCTCGACGAGGCCGCGCACTTTACTCCGCAACTGAAAGTACTCGCGCTGTATGGCGCCACGCGCAAGAAACACTTCGACAATCTCGCCGACTTCGATCTGATCCTCACTACCTACGCCCTGCTGCCAAAAGACGTCGAGCGCTTGGCCAGGCAGCCGCTGCACGTGTTGGTGCTGGACGAAGCGCAGTACATCAAGAATCCCAACAGCAAAGCCGCCCAGGCCGCGCGCGAGCTGAATGCGCGCCAGCGCCTGTGCCTCAGCGGTACGCCGCTGGAAAACCACTTGGGTGAGCTGTGGTCGCTGTTTCACTTCCTGCTGCCGGGCTGGCTCGGCGACGTGAAGAGCTTCAATGCCGACTACCGCGTGCCGATCGAAAAGCGCGGCAGCGAAGTCAGGCTGCAGCACCTCAACGGTCGGATTAAACCGTTTCTGCTGCGCCGCACCAAAGAGCAGGTCGCCACTGAGCTGCCGCCGAAAACCGAAATCATCCATTGGGTCGAACTCAACGAAGCGCAGCGCGATGTGTACGAAACCATGCGCCTGGCGATGGACAAGAAAGTCCGCGACGAGATCACCCGCAAAGGTGTGGCGCGCAGCCAGATCATCATTCTCGAAGCACTGCTCAAGCTGCGTCAGGTCTGCTGCGACCTGCGTCTGGTCAACGACGCCACCCTGCCCGCACGCGGCAGCACCTCGGGCAAACTCGACAGCCTGATGGAAATGCTTGAGGAATTGTTCGAAGAAGGTCGGCGGATTCTGCTGTTCTCGCAATTCACTTCGATGCTGTCGTTGATCGAGGACGAACTGAAAAAACGCAAGGTCGCCTATGCCCTGCTCACCGGCCAGACCCGTGACCGGCGCACCCCGGTAAAGGAATTCCAGAGCGGCAAGCGTCAGATCTTTCTGATCAGCCTGAAGGCTGGCGGTGTCGGTCTGAACCTGACCGAAGCCGATACGGTGATTCACTACGACCCGTGGTGGAACCCGGCGACCGAGAACCAGGCCACCGATCGGGCCTATCGCATTGGCCAGGAAAAACCGGTGTTCGTGTACAAGATGATTGCCCGGGGCACGGTGGAAGAGAAGATTCAGCACCTGCAGAAGGAAAAGTCCGACCTCGCCGCGGGCGTGCTCGATGGGCGCAAGGCCGGAGACTGGAAGTTGCAGAGCGATGATATTGAAGCGCTGTTTGCGCCGTTGCCGGACAAGATCGACAAGCGTTGAAATCGTCGTCGCTGGTTAGATAGCTTTCGCGAGCAGGCTCACTCCTACAGTTTGAAATGCGTTCCCCTGTAGGAGTGAGCCTGCTCGCGAAAGGCATCACCTCGGTCAAACGATTGAAACCGAAGCTCAATCCCTGGAAACCGGCAACGGCGCAAACAACGCTTCGATATCACTCTGTTCGAGTTTGAATCCCCCCGTCGTGCCCCCCTCAAGCACCGCCCCGGCCAGCGCAGCCTTCTCCTGCTGCAACGCCTGGATCTTCTCCTCGACGGTGCCTTTGGCAATCAATTTGTAGACGAACACCGGATTGTTCTGGCCGATACGATAAGCCCGATCAGTCGCCTGATTCTCCACGGCCGGGTTCCACCACGGGTCGAAGTGAATCACCGTGTCCGCCGCCGTCAGGTTCAGACCGGTACCGCCGGCCTTGAGACTGATGAGGAACAACGGCACCTTGCCGCCCTGAAAATTCTTGACTGGCGTGCGCCGGTCGGTGGTGTCGCCGGTCAGCAACGAATAACCGAGCCCACGCTGCTGCAACTCCTCCTCGATCAGCGCCAGCATCGAGGTGAACTGGGAGAACAGCAGAATTCTGCGACCTTCACCGAGCAATTCTTCAAGCATCTCCATCAGGCTGGTCAGCTTGCCGCTGCCCGAGCGCAACGCCTTCGCCGTGAGCGGCATGTTGATCAAGCGCAGATCGCAGCAGACCTGACGCAGCTTGAGCAGCGCATCGAGAATGATGATCTGACTGCGCGCCACGCCGCTGCGGGCGATTTCGTCGCGGACCTTTTTGTCCATCGCCACGCGCACCGTTTCATAGACGTCGCGCTGACCATCGCTGAGTTCGACCCAGTGAATGATCTCGGTTTTCGGCGGCAACTCAGTAGCGACCTGATCCTTCTTGCGCCGCAGCAAAAACGGCTTGATCCGCGCCGTCAGGTGCTGCATGCGCTGCACGTTGCCGTGCTTCTCGATCGGTGTGCGGTAATCGCGGTTGAACGACTTGCTGTCGCCGAGCCAGCCGGGCATGAGGAAATGGAACTGCGACCACAGCTCGCCGAGGTGGTTTTCCAGTGGCGTACCGCTCAGACACAAGCGCTGACGGGCCTGCAAGTCACGTGCGGCCTGCGCGGCTTTGCTCAGCGGGTTCTTGATGTTCTGCGCTTCGTCGAGAATCAGTACGCTCCACGCCTGCGGCTGCAACGTTTCCAGATCCCTGGGCAGCAATGCGTAAGTGGTCAGCACAAGGTCGTATTCGGCGAGATTGGCGAAGTCCTTTTGCCGCCCGGTGCCGTGCAGCGCCAGGACTTTCAACTGCGGCGTGAAGCGCTCGGCTTCATCAAGCCAGTTGGGAATCAGGCTGGTCGGCATCACCGCCAGTGCCGGGCAATCGAGACGCCCGGCGTGCTTTTCCGTGAGCAGGTGCGCCAGGGTCTGCAGGGTTTTGCCCAGGCCCATGTCATCGCCAAGAATGCCGCCGACCTCCAGCTCGCGCAGGGTTTGCATCCAGTTCAAGCCTTCGAGCTGATACGGGCGCAGTTGCGCATTGAGACCGGCCGGCGCAGCAACGTGGGCGTGACTGGAATTCTGCAGGCGCCTGGCAAAGGTCCGCAGGCGTTCGCCGCCCTGCCAATCCAGCGGCACGCCATCGAGCATACTCAGGCGCGCGGCGTCTGGAGCGGTCAAGCGCAGTGCATCGCCCTGATGTCCGCCCAGGTACAACTCGCCCAGCGTCGCCATCAGCGGTTTGACCCGACTCAGCGGCAACGCGACCTTGGCACCCGCCTGGTCGCCAAAACCGTTGGGCTTGAGTTCGATCAGGAGTTTTTCGTCATCGCTGCGTTGCGCCAGATTGACCGGGTCGAGCAAGCGCGGCTGGGTGCGCAACAGATGCAGAAGGATCGGCAGCAAGCTGTAGCGCTCGCCATTGACGACGATGCCCAACTGCAAATCAAACCACTGATGCCCGGCCTCTTCTTCGACCTCGGCGTACCACTGTTCAACCGGTTGCACATTGAAATGGAAGCCGGGACTGATCTCGATTTTCCAGTCTGCGGCGCGCAGTGTGGCAAGCCCTTCGTGCATGAATCCGAGCCAGGCGGAATCATCCGGCAAGGTAAACATCTCGCCGGGACGATCCATAGCGCTCTTGCGCGTGGCTTTTTTGAAGCCGTGCTTTTGCAGGCTCTGGCGCAGCTTCTTTTCCAGCGCAGGCTGACGTTGAATGCGCTGGGTTTCGCTGCCGTTGAGGATCATCACTTCCGGATTACGATCCACCGCCGGCTGGCCGTTGTAGGTAAACACCAGAGCGGCGCGGTGCTCCAGAACGTATTCCCAGCGCGAACGCTCCCGGCCGCTGACCAGGGTCAGTTGCGGCTGCGGGAGCACGTCATCGATGATTCGTTCGGTGAGCTTGTGCGGCGGCGGGATTCTGCTCGTCGCGCTCATGCGATGGCTGAACTGCATGGCCTGACGCGCCGGAATGTCTGGGGCGAGGGTCAAATGGCAGGCGAGTTTTTCTTCCAGCTCACTGAACAGCGGGCCAACCTGGCGCTGCTCGCGATCAAGGTAGTAAAGCGGCTCCAGCGCCAGCACGGTTTCCTGTGCGGCTTCGGCACTGCTCCACTGCGCGCGGAAGCCGCCGTCGGCCTGCTCGGCCCAAGAGAACTGGCCCACGCGTTTCGCGCCCGGCGCCAGGGGCTGCAAGTCTTCGAAGTCGAGGAACAGGCGCGAGGTGCGCAGGAGCATTTCCAGCAGTTCGGCGCCACTGCTGCCTTCCAGCGGATAGCCGCTGTAATAGGCGTGATGGGAGTGCATGGCGACCAGCAGCCTCGCGACGCGCAGATCCAGCTCGGACAGGTAGCCGGGCTGGCGCATGAGCATGTCCGAGAGCGAATACATCGGTTTTACTTCGCGCAACTCGCCGCTCTTGAGCTGATAGACCTTGAAAATATCGAGCAGCCACTTGCCGTTCGCAGGCGTCGGTTTGAGCTTGTAAAACAGACGCGTGCCTGCGGTTTGCGCACTTTCTTCAGCAGGCTTGGCCGGCACGGGAATTGTCGACAGCCAATGCTCCAGGGCCCGGCCCAAGGGGACCGCTGCGTCACTTTCAGACGTATCGTCGCCAGTACCCTGCAGGTGATAGAGCACCGCGGCGCAATGCTTGCAATCGATCGCAACGGGACAGGTACACAAGCACCGCAAATTAACCGTTCCCAGGCGATCTTCGGACAGGTAGATGCTTTGCTCATACGCCTGAAGTTCCGAACCGACACAGAACGCCTCGATCTTTTTGTCATCGATTTCGATGATCTCGACCCGGTCATCGGCAGCATAAGCGCGGGCTTTGGCCAACGCCTTGCTAGTGAATGCGTGGGTCCATATCAGCCCTTTAAGCCGCTCGATGAAAATGCTCATGGACAGTCCTTAGCTGGCCAGCACCCGTGCCAACGTAGATTTCACCTTGCCCATGCCATCGTGCAGTGCCTGCTCGATTTCGGCCATGGTGATCACTTCTGTGGTCTTGCCCGCGGCTGGATTCACCACCAGTGCGAGACAGGCGTAATCCAGATCCAGCTCACGGGCCAGGGCGGCTTCCGGCATGCCGGTCATGCCAACGATGTCGCAGCCGTCACGTTCCAGTCGGACGATCTCCGCGACCGTTTCCAGACGTGGGCCCTGGGTGCAGGCGTACACGCCCTGATCGCTGTATTCGCAGCCTTCAGCGGCGAGCGCGGCAATCAGTTGCTGACGCAACGGCTCGCTGTAGGGAAAGCTGAAATCGATATGAGTGACGTGTTCCAGATCATCGGCGAAATAGGTGTGCTCGCGCCCGCTGGTGTAGTCGACGATCTGATGCGGCACGCAGAAATGCCCGGTGCCCATGGCCGAATGAATCCCGCCGACCGCATTCACTGCGATGATCGCTTCGGCACCGGCCTGCTTCAATGCCCAGAGGTTGGCGCGGTAGTTGACCTTGTGTGGCGGAAAGCGGTGCGGGTGACCGTGACGGGCGAGGAACAGCACTTCCTTGCCCGCGTACTCACCAATCTGCACTTCGGCCGAAGGCGCGCCGTAAGGAGTGTCGACTGCCAGCGACTGGCGGATGCTCAAACCTTCGAGCTGAGTCAGGCCGGTGCCACCGATGATTGCGTAAACGGTCATAACGAAAAATCCTTAATCGATCAGTTGGGCGTCTTTGAGCGCGCCGAGGGCGGTGAGCCAACGCGGGTCCTGACGATAATCGGTGCTGGCGAAAGCCTGACCGCGCATCTTCGCGATACGCGCGGACGGCTTGACCTTCATGCGCTGGGCGGCGCTGAGGGCCAGTTCGGCAGCGGCGCGGTCGTTGCATACCAGGCCCATGTCGCAGCCAGCAGTGAGCGCAGCTTCGATGCGACTGGCGGCGTCCCCGACCACATGGGCGCCGGCCATCGACAGATCATCACTGAAGATAACGCCATCGAACTGCAACTCGCCGCGCAGGATCTCCTGTAGCCAGCGCCGGGAGAAGCCGGCGGGCTGTGAGTCGACTTGCGGATAGATGACGTGGGCCGGCATGACGGCGGCCAGGTGTTTGCTGAGTTTGGCAAACGGCACGAGATCGTTGGCGCGGATCTCGTCGAGGCTGCGCTCGTCGTTCGGAATCGCCACGTGGGAGTCGGCTTCGGCCCAACCGTGGCCGGGGAAATGTTTGCCGGTGGCGGCCATGCCGGCGCTGTTCATGCCGCGAATGAATGCGCCTGCGAGCAAGGCAGCACGCTCGGGATCGCCTTCGAAAGAACGGGTTCCGACCACGGCGCTGCGCTGATAGTCCAGATCCAGCACCGGGGCGAAACTCAGGTCGAGCCCGACCGCCAGCACTTCGGTGGCCATGATCCAGCCGCATTGCTCGGCGAGGTATTCGGCGTTCGGGTTGTCGGCGATGGCGCGCATGGCCGGCAGACGGACGAAACCCTGACGCAGGCGCTGCACGCGCCCGCCCTCCTGATCCACCGCCAGCAACAGATCCGGACGAATCGCACGGATAGCCGCGCTGAGTTCACGCACCTGGCGCGGATGCTCGATGTTACGGGCGAAAATGATCAGGCCGCCCACTTCGGGCTGACGCAACAATTGGCGATCTTCGGCCGTCAGCCAGGTACCGGCGACGTCCACCATCAACGAGCCTTGCAGGCCAGCAGTCATAGAGATTCCTTGAAAACGAAAAACCCGACCTGCCTGTGTTCGCTACCGTGGGCAGCGCCCGGACGGTCAGCAGAACTCATGCAGATCGGGTTCAGTACGAGAGTCGGCATGGCCGGCTAGCTTAGCGGATCCCCGCTGCCGCGCCCACCCGTGCGCGGTCAAACCTTGGCGGCGACCGGCGTGGATTTGCTGCGCGGCCGCAATTGCGCACTGGCCATGGCTGTATCGGTAACGCCGGTTTCGGCGCGCATGCCGGCGGCGAGGAACGGCACCATCAGGCGCATCACTTGCTCAATGGACGTGTTGACGCCGAAATCGGTTTCGGCAATCGCGCGCAAGGCCTTGATCCCGGACATGCTGAACGCGGCGGCGCCAAGCATGAAGTGCACGCGCCAGAACAGCTCGATCGGCGGAATGCGGGGCGCCGCTTCGTTGACCAGGAGCATGTAGCGGCGGAACACCTTGCCGTACATGTCTTCCAGATAACGCCGCAAGTGACCCTGGCTCTGACTGAATGCGAGGCCGAGCAAGCGCATGAAGATGGACAGGTCGTTGCCGCTGCGAGGCTGCACGACGAGCGCTTGCTCGACGAGGATTTCCAGCAACTCTTCGAGCGTCGG
The DNA here is from genome assembly GCF_003105095.1 of Pseudomonas sp. NDM. NCBI lineage: Bacteria > Pseudomonadati > Pseudomonadota > Gammaproteobacteria > Pseudomonadales > Pseudomonadaceae > Pseudomonas > Pseudomonas sp. NDM. Next base: position 41,949 of record NZ_QETJ01000023.1, read on the forward strand.
CTTGTTTTCCGGCTTGGCATGACGGCGCTCGAGCTCTTTGTCGAGACTGACGCAGAATGGTCCGAGAAAACGCGAAAACACCGCCTGGATCAGCGCCTTCTTCGAGCCGAAGTGATAATTCACCGCAGCCAGATTGACGCCAGCCTTGCTGGTGATCAAACGCAATGAGGTTTCAGCGAATCCTTTCTCCGCGAACAACTGCTCGGCAGCATCAAGAATGCGTTCAACGGTTTCCGACTGGGCCATGGCTACTCCGCCTGACAAACACTTGTTTGAAACATACGTTTCAGCCTGTGCCTTGTCAAGCCTGCCGGTTCGTTTTGGGAATGGTCGGTCAGCTATTTAACCACACAAGACCACAGCATTAATAAGTGCCCTTGGCGACCGCTCGGCGGGCGGCAAAAAAACGACCATTGCCAAGAGCGCTTCACTGTATATAATCCCAGTCACTGTATAAAAAGACAGAGCGATCAATATGCTAAAGCTGACGCCACGCCAAGCCGAGATTCTGGCCTTTATCAAACGTTGCCTAGAAGACAACGGCTATCCGCCCACCCGTGCGGAAATCGCTCAGGAACTGGGTTTCAAATCGCCCAATGCGGCGGAAGAACATCTCAAGGCCCTGGCCCGCAAGGGCGCGATCGAGATGACGCCCGGCGCTTCCCGCGGCATCCGTATTCCCGGCTTCGAAGCCAAGCCCGACGACTCCACCCTGCCGATCATTGGCCGAGTGGCTGCCGGCGCGCCGATCCTCGCCCAGCAGCACATCGAAGAATCCTGCAACATCAACCCGACCTTTTTCCATCCTCGCGCCGACTACCTGTTGCGTGTGCACGGCATGAGCATGAAGGACATCGGCATTTTCGACGGTGATCTATTGGCCGTACATACCACCCGTGAAGCACGTAACGGCCAGGTCGTGGTTGCCCGTATCGGCGACGAAGTCACGGTCAAGCGCTTCAAGCGGGAAGGCAGCAAAGTCTGGCTGATCGCCGAAAACCCCGAGTTTGCCCCTATCGAAGTCGACCTGAAAGATCAGGAACTGGTGATTGAAGGCTTGAGTGTCGGCGTCATTCGCCGCTAAAGGAGGCTCCATGCAGTTCCCACACACACCTCAGCAAACACAACTGCCTTTATTCGAAGCGTTTCTGGCCCAGCCTATGGCGCCGATTCTGAAAGACGTGGTCGAGCGTGACTGGAATGCCAAACCCGATGCCTTCAGTGAACTGTCACTGCGTGGTGCTGCCGGGAACTGCCTGAACCTGCTCGCGCCGATCCTGCGCGAGCTCAGCGAGGATCAGGATGCTCGCTGGCTGACGCTGATCGCTCCGCCCGCCAGCCTGACGCAAACCTGGCTGCGCGATGCCGGACTGAATCGCGAACGCATTCTGCTGCTGCAACCGCGGGGCACTCAAAGCGCTCAGCAACTGGCGTGCGAAGCTTTGCGCCTGGGTCGCAGCCATACCGTGGTGACCTGGCTCAACCCGTTGAACGCCAACTCGCGGCAACAACTGATCAGCGCCGCGCGTACGGGCGAAGCTCAGAGTCTGAACATTCGTTTGGGGTAATTGCCTGGTGATGCGGGCTGTGTGAAGCGCAGGGCTTCTCCATGGATAGAGAAGCCGATCTGAAGTGCAAGCGATCGAGAAAAGGTCAAGGCGTGGATCAATGAAGAACCCGCGGCCCCTCTTCCTTATCAAACTCGCCTTCAACCATACGCCCCGCCATCTGCACGCCGACGCTCAGCATCGCTTTGGCAATTTCGACGTGCTGGCCTTGCAGGAACGCCTTGGCATCCTCGGAGAAATCCAGCGTCACCAGGGAGCCTTCGTCCTCAGCCCTGCGCAGTTCGATTCGGCCGTCTGGTAACTCGACAATTTCTAGAAAGGACGTTGGCATATAAGTCTGTTCTCCACGAAAGGCAGCGATTATATAGACATCATTCGAGCTTCGCTCGGGATCTTGACCAGCAGCATGTTTCTGATTGCCACTGCATCAAACCCCGTCAGCACTCGTTCAAGCCCTCACGGAATCGAATGGCAAAGCCTTTGAGGCTCTGTCGCCAGCTCTCCAGCTCCTCTCGAGTCAGCTCTTCTGACGCCTCTTCTTCATCCAGGTTGATGGCCTGAATCAGCGGCTGTGTCACGTCGCCTTTCGGCTTGCGTGGCACCCTGGGAGGTTGAAACAGTGCCGCGTGCGCCGCCAGCAGTTTGGCCAGCCAGGTTTCCGGGTTCCCGGCCAGCTCGACCATTTCTGCGAGCTCCGGGATAGCGATCGATTCCAGAACTTCCTGCTTCAGCAACTCCTCCGCCCTCGGCGAATTGGCCTGTGGTAGCCGGTAAAAGCCGGCAATCTCATGACACAGACCCAGCAGTGCGCCGTAGAGGTGGAACAACGCCGACTCACGCCCGGCCTGAATCAGCGCCAGAGAATTCATCGCCCGCCCTTCTTCTGCACGAGCCAGAGCTTCCAGTGACAGTCCGGCGAAATAGATTTTCTGGTTGGTGCGGGTATAGAGTTCGTGGGCCATGACGGCAGCCTCCACAACGAAATAATTGCTTCACACAGGCCGGACAGTGTCGTGGATCAGCCAATGCCACCGCAAGCACAAAACAAAAAGGCCGCATGAAATCCTTAAGGTTTCATGCGGCCTTTTCGCTGTTCAGACTAACGCTTACTCAGCCTTGGCCTTCGCGCTGCGCTTGTCTTCAACTGTCCACTTGCCACCGTCGTAATACGCCTTCCATCCTGTAGGCTTGCCATCGACTTCGGTCTGCACGTATTGCTCCTTGGTCTTGCGGCTGTAGCGGATGACCGCCGGCAGACCGTCAGGATCCTTCTGCGGAGCTTCGCACAGGAAGTGGTACTTCGGATCAATCTCGTCCTTGTGCGGCAGAATCTCGATTACCAGCGGAGCACGGGTCTCGCGGTTTTTCGGGAACTGACTGGCGGCCAGGAACAGACCGGATGCGCCGTCGCGCAGGATGTAGGTGTCGTTGACCTTTTCGCATTTCAGCTCAGGCATCTTCACCGGATCCATCTTCGGTGGCGCTGCGTCACCGCTCTTCAGCAGTTTGCGGGTGTTTTTGCACTCCGGGTTGGTGCAACCGAAGAACTTGCCGAAACGACCGGTCTTGAGCTGCATCTCGCTGCCGCACTTGTCGCACTCCAGACTAGGACCTTCATAGCCCTTGATGCGATAGCTGCCCTCTTCGATTTCATAACCGGCGCAATCCGGGTTGTTGCCGCAGATGTGCAACTTGCGCTTTTCGTCCAGCAGGTAGGCGTCCATCGCCGTGCTGCAGATCGGGCAACGATGCTTGCCACGCAGTACCAGCGATTCCGATTCGCCCTCGTCGTCCGCTGCGATTTCATCGCCCGGCACCAGGTTGACCGTGGCCTTGCAGCGCTCTTTCGGCGGCAGGCTGTAGCCCGAGCAGCCGAGGAACACGCCAGTCGAGGCAGTACGAATCTGCATCGGGCGGCCGCAGGTGGTGCACGGAATGTCGGTCATGACCGGCTGGTTGGCGCGCATGCCGCTGTCCGGGTTTTCCGCTACTTCGAGTTTCTTCTTGAAGTCGCCGTAGAACTCGTCCAGTACGTTTTTCCAGTCGCGCTCGCCTTGCGCCACGTCATCGAGGTTCTCTTCCATGCCGGCGGTGAAGCCGTAGTCCATGAGATTGGAGAAACTCTCGGAAAGACGCTCGGTGACGATGTCGCCCATCTTCTCCGAATAGAAACGGCGGTTGTGCAGCGTCACGTAACCTCGATCCTGAATGGTCGAAATGATCGCAGCGTAGGTCGAAGGACGACCGATGCCGCGCTTTTCCATTTCCTTGACCAGACTGGCTTCGGAGTAACGCGCCGGTGGCTTGGTGAAATGCTGCGACGGATCGAGCTTGATCAGCTTCATCACATCGCCCTGCGCCATATCCGGCAGTACGTCGTCATCGCCAGGCTTGGCAATTTGTGGCATCACGCGGGTGTAACCGTCGAACTTGAGGATACGGCCCTTGGCGCGCAGCTCGAAGTCGCCAGCGCCAACGCTGACGGTGGTCGACAGGTACTGCGCCGGCAGCATCTGGCAGGCGAGGAACTGACGCCAGATCAGCTCATACAGACGCTCGGCATCGCGCTCCATACCCGCCAGTTTGCTCGGTGTGGTGTTGGCGTCGGAGGGACGAATCGCTTCGTGAGCCTCTTGCGCACCTTCCTTGCTGCTGTAGACGTTTGGCGATTCCGGCAGGTATTTCTTGCCGAACTCGTCTTCGATGTAAGTGCGCGCCATCGCTACGGCGTCGGCCGAGAGATTGGTCGAGTCGGTACGCATGTAAGTGATGTAGCCGGCTTCGTACAGACGCTGGGCCATCATCATGGTTTTCTTCACGCCGAAACCGAGGCGGTTGCTCGCGGCCTGCTGCAAGGTCGAGGTGATGAAAGGCGCCGACGGCTTGCTGCTGGTCGGCTTGTCTTCGCGCTTGACGATGCTGTAGCTGGAGGATTTGAGCTTCTCCAGCGCAGCCATGGCTTGGGCTTCGTTGAGCGGCTTGAAGGCTTCGCCTTTTTCGCGAGCCACTTCAAAACGCACGGTCGAGCCTTTGGCAGTGCCGAGATCGGCATGCACTTCCCAGTATTCTTCCGGGATGAACGCACGAATTTCGCGCTCACGCTCGACCACCAGTTTCACCGCTACCGATTGCACACGACCGGCGGACAGACCACGGGCGATCTTGGCCCACAGCAGCGGCGACACCATGTAGCCGACAACGCGATCGAGGAAGCGACGCGCCTGCTGGGCGTTGACACGATCGATGTCCAGCTCGCCCGGCTCGGAGAAGGCTTCCTGAATCGCCTTCTTGGTGATTTCGTTGAACACCACGCGCTTGTAGCGGCTGTCATCACCACCGATGGCTTCGCGCAGGTGCCAGGCAATGGCTTCCCCCTCGCGATCCAAGTCGGTTGCGAGATAGATGGTGTCAGCATCCTTGGCGAGCCGGCGCAGCTCTTCGATGACCTTCTCTTTACCCGGAAGGATCTCGTACTTGGCTTTCCAGCCGTGCTCGGGATCGACGCCCATACGCGAGACCAGCTGCTTGCGCGCTTTGTCTTTCGGCGAGAGCACCGGACCTTCGCCCGCAGCCGCCTTGCCACGCTTGGCGGCTGGCTCTTTGCTGGCGCTAGCCGAACCGCTGGTGGGCAGGTCTCGGATATGGCCGATACTCGACTTCACCACGTATTGGTTACCCAGATACTTGTTGATGGTCTTGGCCTTAGCCGGGGATTCCACAATGACCAGCGATTTGCCCATGGATCAGAAAATTCCTGAATTCTAGAAGTGAAAGGCGGTTGGCGCCTGACGCGGCACCGCTATATATAGTTGATACAAGGTGAGGTCAAGCGCAGGGTTCTCTGCGCAGTCGCCTCAAACCTTGGGAAAAAGGCTCGGTTCGGCTTGCACCAAAGCAAAGCGCGGCACCTGCTCGCCGTCAACCTCGACCGACTCGACAAACATGCTCAGCGGGCGCACCCAAAAGCCGTAATCGCCATACAGGGCTTGGTAAAAGACCACTTCTTCTTCGGTCTCGGAATGCCGCGCAATACTGAATACACGGTATTGCGGACCTTTGTAATGTTGATAGAGCCCAGGTTGTATCGGCATGCTTCGGCCCTCACTGAAATCTTTTCAAAAATAAATAAAAAACCCAAAAACAAAAACCGGGGCACTGGGCCCCGGCTTCCATCGACGAGACGCTTAAACGCGTTCGAAGACGGTGGAGATACCTTGGCCGAGACCAATGCACATAGTGGCCACCCCGAAGGTACCGCTATTCTGCTTCATCACGTTCAGCAGGGTGCCGGAAATACGCGCACCGGAGCAACCGAACGGGTGACCCAGGGCGATCGCGCCGCCGTGCAGGTTAACCTTCTCGTTCATCTTGTCGAGCACTTTCAGATCTTTCAGCACTGGCAGGGCCTGTGCAGCGAAAGCTTCGTTGAGCTCGAAGAAGTCGATATCGTTGATGCCAAGGCCCGCACGCTTCAGGGCTTTTTGGGTCGCTGGCACTGGACCATAGCCCATGATCGCCGGATCCACACCCGCCACTGCCATCGAACGGATCACCGCCATCGGCTGGATACCCAGGTCCTGCGCGCGCTGCGCCGACATCACGATCATGCACGAGGCGCCGTCCGTGATCTGCGACGAAGTGCCCGCCGTCACGGTACCGCCCTTCGGATTGAATGCCGGCTTGAGCGCCGCCAGACTTTCCAGGGTAGTTTCCGGACGAATGGTTTCGTCGTAGTCGTACAGTTTCAGGAAACCGTTCTCGTCGTAACCCTGCATCGGGATGATTTCGTCCTTGAACTTGCCTTCCACAGTTGCCTTGTGGGCCAACTGGTGGGAACGCACGCCAAAGGCATCCTGCTGCTCACGGGTGATGCCGTGCATCTTGCCGAGCATTTCAGCGGTCAGGCCCATCATGCCTGAGGCTTTCGCCGCGTAGAGCGACATGTGCGGGTTCGGATCGACACCGTGCATCATGCTCACGTGGCCCATGTGCTCGACGCCGCCGACCACGAACACGTCACCGTTGCCGGTCATGATCGCTTGCGCAGCAGTGTGCAGTGCACTCATCGACGAGCCACACAGACGGCTGACGGTCTGGCCGGCCGAGGTGTGCGGAATCTGGGTCATCAGCGACGCCATGCGCGCGATGTTCCAGCCCTGTTCCAGGGTCTGGTTGACGCAGCCCCAGATCACGTCCTCGACTTCCGCCGGGTCGACCTTGCTGTTACGTTCCAGCAGTTTGCTGATCAGGTGCGCCGACATGTCTTCAGCGCGGGTGTTGCGGTGCATGCCGCCCTTGGAGCGGCCCATCGGAGTACGACCGAAGTCGACAATCACGACGTCTCTAGGATTCAAGCTCATAAGTTCACTCTCACTCTAGTTGGGGGCGCTTAACCGAAGAAGCTCTGGCCGTTTTTGGCCATTTCGCGCAGCTTCGCGGTCGGGTGGTACAGCGCGCCCAAATCAGCGTACTGGTCAGCCAGGGCAACGAACTCGGCGACACCGATCGAATCGATGTAGCGCAGCGCGCCGCCACGGAATGGAGGGAAACCGATACCGTAAACCAGACCCATGTCGGCTTCGGCGGCGGTTTCGACGATGCCGTCTTCCAGGCAGCGCACGGTTTCCAGGCACAGCGGGATCATCATCCAGTTGATGATGTCTTCGTCAGTGACTTCGCGCTGCTCGTAAACGATCGGCTTGAGCACTTCCAGCACCGACGGATCGGCGACTTTCTTCTGCTTGCCTTTCTTGTCGGCCTCGTAGGCGTAGAAACCCTTGCCGTTCTTCTGGCCCAGGCGCTTGGCTTCGTACAGCACGTCGATGGCCGAACGACGGTCATCCTTCATGCGATCCGGGAAACCTTCAGCCATGACGTCACGACCGTGGTGACCGGTGTCGATGCCGACCACGTCCATCAGGTATGCCGGGCCCATCGGCCAGCCGAATTTTTCCATGACCTTGTCGATACGGACGAAGTCGACACCGGCGCTGACCAACTTGGCGAAACCGCCGAAGTACGGAAACAGTACGCGGTTAACGAGGAAGCCCGGGCAGTCGTTGACGACGATCGGGTTCTTGCCCATTTTCTTCGCGTAGGCAACGGTGGTGGCAACAGCCAGTTCACTCGACTTTTCGCCACGGATCACTTCCACCAGCGGCATCATGTGCACCGGGTTGAAGAAGTGCATGCCGACGAAGTTTTCCGGACGCTTGAGGGCCTTGGCCAGCAGGCTGATGGAAATGGTCGAAGTGTTGGAGGCGAGGATGGTGTCCTCTTTGACCTGACCTTCGACTTCAGCCAGTACCGCTTGCTTGACCTTCGGGTTCTCCACCACAGCTTCGACGACCAGATCGACGTGACCGAAGTCGCCGTAGGACAGGGTCGGACGAATGGCGTTGAGCACTTCAGCCATCTTCGCGGCGGTCATGCGACCTTTGTCAACGCGACCAACCAGCAGCTTGGCGGCTTCGGCCAGACCCTGTTCGATACCGTGCTCGTTGATGTCCTTCATCAGGATCGGCGTGCCTTTGGAGGCCGACTGATAGGCGATACCGCCACCCATGATGCCAGCGCCGAGTACGGCGGCCTGCTTCACGTCTTTGGCGATTTCGTCGTAGGCCTTGGCCTTTTTCTTCAGTTCCTGATCGTTCAGGAACAGACCGATCAGGCTCTGCGCAGCAGAAGTCTTGGCCAGTTTGACGAAGCCTGCAGCCTCCACTTCCAGAGCTTTGTCGCGCCCGAAGTTCGCGGCTTTCTGGATGGTCTTGATCGCTTCGACCGGCGCCGGGTAGTTCGGACCCGCTTGACCGGCGACGAAACCTTTGGCGGTTTCGAAAGCCATCATCTGCTCAATGGCGTTCAACTTGAGTTTTTCAAGTTTCGGCTGACGCTTGGCCTTGTAGTCGAACTCACCGGAAATGGCGCGCTTGATCAGCTCGAGGGCAGCTTCCTGCAGCTTCTCGGGAGCAACCACGGCGTCGACGGCGCTGACTTTCAGCGCGTCTTCAGGGCGGTTTTCCTTGCCGGCGGCAATCCATTCGATGGCGTTATCGACGCCGATCAGGCGTGGCAGACGTACGGTACCGCCGAAGCCCGGGTAGATGCCCAGTTTGACTTCCGGCAGGCCGATCTTGGCCTTGGTGGACATGACGCGATAGTCGGCCGCCAGGCACATTTCCAGACCGCCACCGAGGGCGATGCCGTTGATGGCCGCGACGGTTGGCACGTTGAGGTCTTCGAAATCGCTGAAGATCTTGTTGGCTTCGAGATTGCCAGCAACCAGCTCGGCATCCGGCAGCTTGAAGTTGTCGACAAATTCGGTGATGTCGGCGCCGACGATGAACACGTCCTTGCCACTGCTGACGATCACGCCCTTGATCGAAGCATCTGCCTTGATGGTGTCTACGGCCTGACGCAGTTCGTTCAGGGTTAGACGGTTGAACTTGTTGACGGACTCACCCTTGAGGTCGAATTTCAATTCGACGATGCCACTTTCAAGAGCTTTAACCGTGATGGCTTTACCTTCGTAAATCATCAACTGATCTCCACGATATGGAAGCTGAACAGTACACGTCGGACGCAGGCATATGGCTCAGAAGGACGCTTTGTTCGTCGATGCTGATACCTGTCCGCCTGGCACACCCGCCAACGCGATAGTCGGGATTCTGTAGGAGCAGTCTGTAAGACAAACGCTCAATTCATACGCCCGTTTGATTCGGGTACGTCACATTCACGGAATTTCTGACAATTGTCAATCGCCCTAAATTCGGGCTGAAACGCGACTTTGCAGTCATTTCTGCACCATGATGAGCAGCAACACGCGCCCGCATGGTCAGCTATTCATAGAATCAATAGTTAGAAAAGTCGCCCTAATTCCCGACGTGCCCTGTTCAGAAGGCTACGCTAGGTGGACTTCAGAGAATTTGCCGAGGCGAACCAAGCGCCTGCCGCGAAAAAGTTTACCGGCCTGCCTGGCCAACCCGCCCGACGAATCATGTCGGGCTTTTTAATGCGCGTCTGCCGGACGCATCACACCGTTGCAGTGAGAAAAATCGCCACGTCACGCGAGCGCTTTCAGCGTCGCATCAATGTCCTGCAGAACTGTCGCCTCACCCTTCTCGCCCCAGTACAGGGCGATCATCTGCCTGTCCGCTTCGATCTTGAAAACATTGCCCGGCAATTTTTCGAAATAATCCAGCAGCGTCCGCTCATCACAGACTTCCTGCCACTGATTGACCCAGACTCCGGGAGCCTTCTGCCAGTAGGTCCAGCACGCCGGCTGACTGCCACGCCGCGGCCGGTGGTACTGGGCGCAGGGATTCGGCGGCTCAGGCAACAGCCAGTGCGGCCACTCCTGCGGCGCCAGCTGCATGGCCAGGCCGATGCGCCGCGCTTCCATGCGCAGGGCCATGCGCCCGCTCTGTGTACGCGATGGGCGCAACCATGCCAGCGGACTTAAAACTACCAGCAGGATTGACACCACCAGCCAGACCGTCATATCTGTACTCCCGATTTTTGATGAGCCCATTGTGTCACTAGCGAACCAATGCGCTTGAAACCAGCCATACTTACCAATATCGAACCCTCAGGAGGAGCACCTCATGCCCTACCACCACATACTGGTCGCTGTAGATCTGACCGAAGAGTGCGACCCTGTGATCCACCGCGCCCGCGAGCTGTCGGTGAGCAACGGTGCCAAGTTGTCGCTGGTGCACATCGTTGAACCGATGGCCATGGCCTTCGGTGGCGACGTGCCGATGGACCTGTCACAACTGCAACAACAGCAGTTCGATCAGGCCAAGGAGCGCCTGGAAAAACTGAAATCGAAATATCCCGAACTCGAAGGCGCCAATTGCCACCTGACCTACGGCCAGCCACGCCAGGAAATCCACCACTTCGCCAAAGACCAGGCGTGCGATCTGATTGTGGTTGGCAGCCACGGCCGTCATGGTTTGGCGCTATTGCTCGGCTCGACTGCGAATGACGTGCTGCACGGTGCGCCTTGCGATGTACTGGCGGTGCACCTGGTCAAACGCTGACTTGTCTTGCTCATTGTGGGAGCGAGCCTGCTCGCGAATACGTCGGCGCATTCAAAATGAGTGCTGC
>NZ_QETJ01000024.1:0-51352 GCF_003105095.1 Pseudomonas sp. NDM
GATAGCGGTGTTTCAGTCAGCGAATGTTTATCTGACACACCGCTATCGCGAGCAGGCTCACTCCTACACTGGAAAGCGGTTTATCGCCGTTCCAGTGTCGACGGTCGATACGATTTAATGCGTGATATCAAATCAGAGCGAGATTGGATGTGAGCAAGCGAGCCTATAACTTCTGCGCCGGTCCTGCGGCGCTGCCTGAAGCTGTCCTGCAGCGCGCCCAGGGTGAACTCCTTGATTGGCACGGCAAGGGTCTGTCGGTCATGGAAATGAGCCATCGCAGCGATGAGTTCGTGTCCATTGCCACCCAGGCCGAGCAGGATCTGCGTGACCTGCTGAATATCCCGTCGAACTACAAAGTGCTGTTCCTGCAGGGCGGCGCCAGCCAGCAGTTCGCACAGATCCCGCTGAACCTGCTGCCCGAAGGTGGTTCGGCCGACTACATCGACACCGGTATCTGGTCGCAGAAAGCCATCGAAGAAGCCTCGCGCTACGGTCACGTCAACGTTGCCGCCACCGCCAAGCCTTACGACTATTTCGCCATTCCCGGCCAGAACGAGTGGAATCTGTCGAAAGACGCCGCGTACGTTCACTACGCGCCGAACGAAACCATCGGTGGTCTGGAATTCCAGTGGATCCCGCAAACCGGTGACGTGCCGCTGGTGGCCGACATGTCCTCGGACATTCTCTCGCGTCCGGTCGACATCTCGCGTTTCGGCATGATCTACGCCGGCGCACAGAAGAACATCGGCCCGAGCGGCATCCTCGTCAACATCATCCGCGAAGACCTGCTCGGCAAGGCCCGCTCGCTGTGCCCGACCATGCTCGACTACAAGGTCGCGGCCGACAACGGCTCGATGTACAACACCCCGCCGACCCTGGCCTGGTACCTGTCCGGTCTGGTGTTCCAGTGGCTGAAAGAGCAGGGCGGCGTCGAAGCGATCGCCAGGCTCAATGACGTCAAGCAACGCACTCTGTACGACTTCATCGATGCCAGCGGCCTCTACAGCAACCCGATCAACAAATCGGATCGCTCGTGGATGAACGTGCCGTTCCGTCTGGCTGATGATCGTCTGGACAAGCCGTTCCTCGCCGGTGCCGACGAGCGCGGTCTGCTCAACCTCAAGGGCCACCGCTCGGTGGGCGGCATGCGCGCCTCCATCTACAACGCTGTCGACATCACTGCGGTCAACGCGCTGGTGGCCTACATGGCGGAATTCGAGAAGGAACACGGCTGATGTCCGAGCAAGAACTCAAGGCACTGCGCGTTCGCATCGACGCTCTGGACACCAAAGTCCTCGAGCTGATCAGTGAGCGTGCGCGTTGCGCCCAGGAAGTCGCCCGCGTGAAGATGGCCTCGCTGGCCGAAGGCGAAGTGCCGGTGTTCTATCGTCCCGAGCGCGAAGCTCAGGTGCTCAAGCGCGTGATGGAGCGCAATCAGGGGCCGCTGGGCAACGAAGAGATGGCGCGGCTGTTCCGCGAAATCATGTCCTCGTGCCTGGCGCTGGAGCAGCCGCTGAAAGTGGCGTATCTGGGTCCTGAGGGCACTTTCACCCAAGCGGCGGCGATGAAGCACTTCGGTCACGCAGTGATCAGCAAGCCAATGGCGGCGATCGACGAAGTGTTCCGTGAAGTCGCCGCCGGTGCGGTGAATTTCGGCGTGGTGCCAGTGGAAAACTCCACCGAGGGCGCGGTCAACCACACGCTGGACAGCTTCCTCGAGCACGACATGGTGATCTGCGGCGAAGTCGAGCTGCGCATCCACCATCATCTGCTGGTCGGCGAAAACACCAAGACCGACAGCATCAGCCGCATCTATTCCCATGCGCAGTCGCTGGCCCAGTGCCGCAAGTGGCTGGACGCGCATTACCCGAATGTCGAGCGCGTCGCGGTGTCGAGCAACGCCGAAGCGGCCAAGCGGGTCAAGGGTGAGTGGAATTCCGCGGCGATCGCCGGCGACATGGCAGCGGGGCTGTACGGCCTGACGCGCCTGGCCGAGAAGATCGAAGACCGTCCGGACAACTCCACGCGCTTTTTGATGATCGGTAATCAGGAAGTGCCGCCGACCGGCGACGACAAGACCTCGATCATTGTGTCGATGAGCAACAAGCCCGGCGCGCTCCATGAGCTGCTGGTGCCGTTCCATGACAATGGCATCGACCTGACCCGCATCGAAACCCGTCCGTCGCGCAGCGGCAAATGGACCTACGTGTTCTTCATCGACTTCGTCGGCCACCACCGTGATCCGTTGATCAAAGGTGTGCTGGAAAAGATCAGTCAGGAAGCAGTAGCACTCAAAGTGCTGGGTTCCTACCCGAAAGCAGTTCTCTAAGGGGTGGTAGCAAATGAGTGGCAACTTCCTCGCTCTGGCACAGCCGGGCGTGCAACAACTTTCGCCTTACGTTCCGGGCAAGCCTGTGGACGAACTGGCGCGCGAGCTGGATCTGGATCCGGCAAAAATCGTCAAACTGGCGAGCAATGAAAACCCGCTGGGCGCCAGCCCGAAAGCCTTGGCGGCGATTCGCGAAGAGCTGGCCGAGCTGACTCGTTACCCGGACGGCAACGGTTTCGCCCTGAAATCGCTGCTCGCCGAGCAGTGCCGCGTCGAGCTGAATCAGGTCACCCTGGGCAATGGCTCTAACGATATTCTTGAGCTGGTTGCCCGTGCCTATCTGGCACCGGGCCTGAATGCGGTGTTCAGCGAGCACGCTTTCGCCGTATATCCGATTGCGACCCAAGCGGTCGGCGCACAAGCCAAAGTCGTGCCGGCCAAGGATTGGGGGCATGATCTGCCAGCGATGCTTGCGGCTATCGATGCCAGCACCCGCGTGGTGTTCATTGCCAATCCGAACAACCCGACCGGCACCTGGTTCGGCGCAGAAGCGCTGGACGAGTTCCTGCAGGACGTTCCCGAGCACGTGCTGGTGGTGCTCGACGAGGCTTACATCGAATACGCCGAAGGCAGCGACTTGCCGGACGGCCTCGACTTTCTCGCGGCTTATCCAAACCTGCTGGTGTCGCGCACGTTCTCCAAAGCCTATGGCCTGGCAGCGCTGCGCGTCGGTTATGGCTTGTCGACGCCTGTGGTGGCAGATGTGCTGAACCGCGTTCGCCAGCCGTTCAACGTCAACAGCCTCGCCCTCGCCGCAGCTTGTGCAGCATTGAAGGACGATGAGTATCTGGCGCAGAGCCGTCAGCTCAACGAAGCGGGCATGCAGCAGTTGCAGGCTGGTTTCCGTGAGCTGGATCTGGGCTGGATCGAGTCCAAAGGCAACTTCATTTGCGTCGATCTCGGCCAGGTCGCGGCGCCGGTTTTCCAGGGCTTGCTGCGCGAAGGCGTGATCGTGCGTCCGGTGGCCAATTACGGCATGCCGAATCACCTGCGGGTGACCATTGGTCTGCCAGCGGAAAACAGCCGTTTCCTCGAGGCGCTGCGCAAGGTTCTGGCTCGTGGTTGATGTCACTGCGCTGCAACCTGCTGCACCTATGATCGGTCGCCTTGTGGTGGTCGGTCTGGGATTGATCGGTGGTTCGTTTGCCAAAGGCTTGCGTGAAAGCGGCCTGTGCCGTGAAGTGGTCGGCGTCGATCTGGATCCGCAATCGCGCAAGCTCGCGGTCGAGTTGGGGGTCGTCGATCGCTGTGAAGACGACTTGGCGGCAGCCTGCGTCGGCGCTGATGTGATTCAGCTGGCGGTGCCGATTCTGGCGATGGAAAAACTGCTCGCACGTCTGGCTGTAATGGATCTGGGGCAGGCGATCCTCACGGATGTCGGGAGCGCCAAGGGCAATGTGGTGCGCGCGGCGACCGAAGCGTTCGGCGGCATGCCGGCGCGGTTCGTGCCGGGCCACCCGATTGCCGGTTCCGAGCAGAGCGGGGTGGAAGCCTCGAATGCCGAGCTGTTCCGTCGGCACAAGGTGATCCTGACGCCGCTTGAGCAGACCGATCCTGCCGCGCTGGCGCTGGTCGATCGCCTGTGGCGCGAGCTGGGCGCCGATGTCGAGCACATGCAGGTCGAGCGTCACGACGAAGTGCTTGCCGCGACCAGTCATCTGCCGCACCTGCTGGCCTTTGGTCTGGTCGATTCGTTGGCCAAGCGCAATGAAAATCTGGAGATCTTCCGTTACGCTGCCGGTGGTTTTCGCGATTTCACAAGAATCGCCGGAAGCGACCCGGTGATGTGGCACGACATCTTCCTCGCCAACCGCGAGGCTGTCCTGCGCACACTCGATACATTTCGCAGCGACCTCGACGCCTTGCGCGACGCGGTCGATGCAGGGGATGGGCACCAATTGTTGGGCGTTTTCACGCGCGCCCGGGTTGCCCGCGAGCATTTCAGTAAAATCCTGGCCCGCAGGGCCTATGTGGACGCTATGAATTCCAACGATCTGATCTTCCTGGCTCAACCTGGTGGCCGCCTGTCCGGTCGGATTCGCGTACCGGGTGACAAATCGATTTCCCACCGTTCGATCATGCTCGGCTCGCTGGCCGAAGGCGTCACCGAAGTCGAAGGCTTCCTCGAGGGCGAAGACGCCCTGGCGACCTTGCAGGCGTTTCGCGACATGGGCGTGGTCATCGAAGGCCCGCACCACGGCCGCGTGACCATTCACGGTGTCGGCCTGCACGGCCTGAAACCGGCGCCGGGCCCGATCTATCTGGGCAACTCCGGCACCTCGATGCGTCTGCTCTCCGGCCTGCTGGCGGCGCAGGACTTCGACAGCACCCTGACCGGCGACGCGTCGCTGTCCAAGCGTCCGATGAATCGTGTGGCCAATCCTCTGCGGGAAATGGGCGCCGTGATCGAAACCGCCGCTGAAGGTCGTCCGCCAATGACCATTCGCGGTGGCCACAAGCTCAAAGGCCTGACCTACACCATGCCGATGGCCAGCGCTCAGGTGAAATCCTGCCTGCTGCTTGCCGGCCTGTACGCCGAAGGCAAGACCACCGTCACCGAGCCAGCACCGACCCGTGACCACACCGAGCGCATGCTGCGTGGCTTCGGCTACCCGGTCAGCGTCGACGGTGCCACGGCTTCGGTCGAGTCCGGCGGCAAGCTCACTGCAACTCACATCGAAGTGCCGGGCGATATCTCGTCATCGGCGTTCTTCCTCGTCGCGGCCTCGATCGCCGAGGGTTCCGAACTGGTGCTGGAGCACGTCGGTATCAACCCGACCCGTACTGGCGTGATCGACATCCTGCGTTTGATGGGCGCTGATATCACTCTGGAAAACCAGCGCGAAGTCGGCGGTGAGCCAGTGGCTGACTTGCGCGTGCGGGCAGCTAGACTCAAAGGTATCGAGATTCCGGAAGAACTGGTGCCGCTGGCGATCGACGAATTCCCGGTACTGTTCGTCGCTGCTGCATGCGCCGAAGGGCGGACCGTGCTGACCGGCGCCGAAGAGCTGCGGGTCAAGGAATCCGACCGGATCCAGGTCATGGCGGACGGTTTGCTGGCGCTGGGCGTCAAGTGCGAACCGACCCCGGATGGCATCATCATCGACGGCGGCCCGATCGGCGGCGGTGAAGTGCACGGTCACGGCGATCATCGTATTGCCATGGCTTTCAGCGTTGCCTCGTTGCGCGCTACCGCACCGATCCGCATCCACGATTGCGCCAACGTCGCGACCTCGTTCCCCAACTTCCTCGCGCTGTGCGGGCAAGTCGGCATTCGTGTGGCACAAGAGGCTCAGTCGTGAAAAACATTGCACCGGTCATCACCATCGATGGGCCAAGCGGCTCCGGCAAAGGCACGGTCGCCGGGATTCTGGCCAAGCGTCTGGGCTGGAACCTGCTGGATTCCGGTGCGCTTTATCGTTTGCTCGCGTTCGCTGCGCACAATCATGGCGTCGACCTGACCAACGAAGAGCTGTTGAAGACATTGGCCGCTCATCTGGATGTGCAGTTCATCGCCGCGACCGAAGGTCAGTTACAGCGGATCATTCTGGAAGGCGATGAAGTCAGCGATGTCATTCGCACTGAAAGTGTCGGTTCCGGTGCCTCGCAAGTGGCTGCGCTGCCCGCCGTGCGCGAGGCGCTGCTGCAGCGCCAGCGCGCATTCCAGGAAGCGCCAGGCCTGGTGGCTGACGGTCGCGACATGGGTACGGTGGTTTTTCCGGATGCACCGCTGAAGATTTTCCTGACCGCCAGTGCCGAGGAGCGGGCGCGCCGTCGATATTTGCAGTTGAAGGGCAAAGTCGAGGGTGTTAGTCTGTCGAGTCTGCTAGATGAGATCCGTGCACGCGATGAGCGTGACACCCAGCGCGCAGTAGCCCCGCTCAAGCCGGCGGCCGACGCGATTCAGCTGGATTCCACGGAGCTTTCCATCGATCAGGTGCTTGAACGCATCATGAGCGAGATCGCCATTCGCGATATCGCCGGGTGACCAAGAGGGCCGCAGGGGACCAGTCATAGTCCTGCGGTGCTTCTTTTAAATGAAACTAACCCACACCGTCTGGGGTGTGGAGATGGGCGTTTACTTCGCCCTCATCTACAGGAATTAAAATGAGCGAAAGCTTTGCGGAACTCTTTGAAGAAAGCCTGAAAACCCTGAACCTTCAGGCAGGCTCCATCATCACCGGTGTTATCGTTGATATCGATTACCAGGCTCGCTGGGTAACCGTTCACGCTGGTCTGAAGTCTGAAGCACTCATCCCGCTTGAGCAGTTCTACAACGATGCTGGCGAACTGAACATCAACGTTGGTGATGAAGTTCACGTTGCTCTGGATTCGGTTGAAGACGGCTTTGGCGAAACCAAGCTGTCCCGTGAAAAAGCCAAGCGCGCTGAATGCTGGATCGTTCTGGAAGCAGCCTTCGCAGCCGAGGAAGTGGTCAAGGGCGTTATCAACGGTAAGGTTAAAGGCGGCTTCACTGTCGACGTTAACGGCATCCGTGCGTTCCTGCCAGGTTCCCTGGTTGACGTCCGTCCTGTGCGCGACACCACGCACCTGGAAGGCAAAGAGCTGGAATTCAAGGTCATCAAGCTGGACCAGAAGCGCAACAACGTTGTCGTTTCCCGTCGCAGCGTCCTCGAAGCCGAGAACTCCGCCGAGCGTGAAGCTCTGCTGGAATCCCTGCAGGAAGGCCAGCAAGTCAAAGGTATCGTCAAAAACCTCACCGATTACGGCGCATTCGTCGATCTGGGTGGCGTGGACGGCCTGCTGCACATCACCGACATGGCCTGGAAGCGCATCAAGCATCCTTCCGAGATCGTCAACGTTGGTGACGAAATCGACGTCAAGGTTCTGAAATACGATCGCGAACGCAACCGTGTTTCCCTGGGCCTGAAGCAACTGGGCGAAGATCCATGGGTTGCTATCAAAGCCCGTTACCCAGAAGGCACTCGCGTAACCGCTCGTGTAACCAACCTGACCGACTACGGCTGCTTCGCTGAGCTGGAAGAAGGCGTTGAAGGCCTGGTACACGTTTCGGAAATGGACTGGACCAACAAGAACATCCACCCTTCGAAAGTCGTACAAGTCGGCGACGAAGTGGAAGTCATGGTTCTGGACATCGACGAAGAGCGTCGTCGTATCTCCCTGGGCATCAAGCAGTGCAAGTCGAACCCATGGGAAGACTTCTCTGGCCAGTTC
The DNA here is from genome assembly GCF_003105095.1 of Pseudomonas sp. NDM. Lineage (NCBI taxonomy): Bacteria > Pseudomonadati > Pseudomonadota > Gammaproteobacteria > Pseudomonadales > Pseudomonadaceae > Pseudomonas > Pseudomonas sp. NDM. Next base: position 7,586 of record NZ_QETJ01000024.1, read on the forward strand.
AACAAGGGCGACAAGATCTCCGGCACCATCAAGTCGATCACCGATTTCGGTATCTTCATTGGTCTGGACGGCGGCATCGACGGTCTGGTTCACCTGTCCGACATCTCCTGGAACGAAGTGGGCGAAGAAGCCGTACGTCGTTTCAAGAAGGGCGACGAGCTGGACACTGTCATCCTGTCGGTTGACCCGGAGCGCGAGCGCATCTCCCTGGGCATCAAGCAACTGGAAAGCGATCCGTTCTCCGAGTACGTCTCGGTTAACGACAAGGGCGCTATCGTGACTGGTACCGTGAAAGAAGTTGACGCCAAAGGCGCCATCATCGTTCTGGCCGACGACATCGAAGCTACCCTGAAAGCCTCCGAAATCAGCCGTGACCGCGTTGAAGACGCGCGCAACGTTCTGAAAGAGGGCCAGGAAGTTGAAGCCAAGATCATCAGCGTTGATCGCAAGAGCCGCGTAATCCAGCTCTCGATCAAGTCGAAAGACGATGCTGAAGAGAAAGAAGCCATCCAGAGCCTGAAAGCAGCTCCGGAAGGTGAAGCAGCTGACACCACTATGGCGGCACTGCTGCGTCAAGCAATGGCCAAACAGAACTAAGTTCTGCTTGATCATGAAAAAGGGCGACTTCGGTCGCCCTTTTTTGTGTCTGCGATTTGCTCTTTGTACGCCCGTGCATGAAACCATTGCGTCCGCCTGTGGGTCTGTTTCTTTAATCGGATCAATCGCCTATTCGCGACTAAGCTTGGTCTTGAGCGTGTAGTCGTCGGGCTTGCCTGGCATAAGGAAGTGGATGAACAAGTTACTTGTTGTTGCAATGGTAATGGCGCTGGCAGGTTGTGCCACCAGTGCGAAGACCCATGCAGTACGTGGTGTCAGCGGTATCGAAGTCGACTGTTCGGGGCTCGGTTCCAGCTGGGAGAAGTGCCAGAAGCGTGCGGCTAAAGAGTGCAAGGGCAAAGGCTACAAGGTCATCACCCGCTCTGATGATGCGAAAGATGAAGACGACTATCCGTTCGGCTTCAATCCCGCAGGCTTTGTCACCCGGACCATGCTGGTGATGTGTCGCTAGGTGCGCAGCGTTCCGGCTCGCGGGTTCGATGCCCTGAAAATGGGCGTTTTAACGCGGGGGAAGATATGTCAATCCCTGGGCTGTTCAAATTCTTCGGGGCATGCTAAAACCTTTCAAGCGCTGATCTAGCTGCTTGAAAAAGAAGGGAAAAATATGACGAAGTCGGAGTTGATCGAACGAATTGTCACCCATCAAGGGCTACTCTCATCCAAGGATGTTGAGCTGGCTATCAAGACCATGCTTGAACAAATGTCTCAGTGCCTTGCCACCGGTGATCGCATCGAGATCCGTGGATTCGGCAGCTTCTCCCTGCACTACCGCGCGCCCCGCGTCGGCCGTAACCCAAAGACCGGCCAGTCTGTCAGCCTGGACGGCAAATTCGTTCCGCATTTCAAGCCAGGCAAGGAGTTGCGTGACCGCGTGAACGAGGAAGAGGAGGAGGGAGCTTGATCTTCGCTATTCAAATTCGAGGGCGTGTGAATGCGTAATCTGAAACGCATACTGCTTGGCGTATTTCTTCTGTTGATGGTTCTGGTTGTTCTGGCGTTTGTACTGGAGAACCAGCAATCGGTTGCGCTTTTGTTTCTGGGTTTTTCCGGCCCGCAGTTGCCGGTCTCGGTGGTTGCAGTGTTGGCGCTGCTGATTGGCATGCTGATCGGCCCGGTATTGGGCTGGTTTCTGGGGCGTTCGTCCAGAGCCGCACGCAAGCGAATGGTCTGAAAACGGCAGGCGCAAGGCATCTGTCGAAATTGCGCCTCGGCCTGCCTTTATCCATTAGTAAAACCATCATTAAGCTGTAAAATGCGTCCCTTGTTCGATCGTGCCTTCTGCATGTCGATTCAGACTGACTCTGACGGATGCCGACTGATAGTGGCTTCTGCATTCATGGATTAGACCGCGCTCGCTGGCAGCGCTGTCCGCAGCTCAAGGGTATCGCTTCGCGTGAAAATTCTAGTTACCGGCGGTGCCGGCTTCATTGGCTCGGCAGTCATCCGTCACATCATCTCCAACACTTCCGATGCAGTCGTTAACGTCGATAAACTCACGTACGCCGGCAATCTGGAGTCCTTGGCCGAAGTCAGCCAGAATTCGCGTTATGCGTTCGAGCGAGTCGATATCTGTGATCGTGAGCAGATCGACCGCGTTCTGCGTGAGCATCAACCGGATGCAATCATGCACCTGGCCGCAGAGTCCCACGTCGATCGCTCGATATCGGGCCCGTCCGACTTCATCCAGACCAATATCATCGGTACCTACACGCTGCTCGAGGCCGCGCGCCACTACTGGGCCGCGCTGGACGATGCGCGTAAAGCGCGCTTCCGCTTCCACCACATTTCGACTGACGAAGTTTACGGAGACCTCGAAGGTCCGGAAGACCTCTTCACCGAAACCACGCCTTATCAACCAAGCTCACCCTACTCGGCGAGCAAGGCCAGCTCCGATCATCTGGTTCGTGCCTGGGCACGCACTTATGGCTTGCCTACGCTGGTGACCAACTGCTCGAACAACTATGGCCCATGTCACTTCCCTGAGAAGCTGATCCCGCTGATCATTCTCAACGCACTTGAAGGCAAGCCACTGCCGGTGTACGGCAAAGGCGATCAGGTTCGCGATTGGTTGTATGTCGAAGATCATGCTCGTGCGTTGTACAAAGTCGTCACCGAAGGCGTCATCGGTGAGACCTACAACATCGGTGGACACAACGAAAAACAGAACATCGACGTGGTGCATACCCTGTGTTCGTTGCTCGATGAGTTGCGGCCTGATTCGGCCCATCGTCCCCATGCCAGCCTGATTACCTATGTGCAGGATCGCCCGGGGCATGATCAGCGTTATGCAATCGATGCCAGCAAGATCCAGCGGGAATTGGGTTGGGCGCCTGAAGAGACCTTCGAGACCGGAATCCGCAAGACGGTTGAGTGGTATTTGAACAACGCTGATTGGGTTGAGCACGTGAAGAGCGGCAGCTATCAGCAGTGGATCGATCAGAACTACACGGATCGCTCGAACAACGCATGAAAATTCTGTTGCTGGGCAAGAGCGGTCAGGTGGGCTGGGAGCTGCAACGCTCTCTGGCTCCGCTTGGAGAGTTGATTGCACTTGATCGCCATCAGGCCGATGGATTGAATGGCGATCTGTCGAATCCCGAGGCTCTTCGCGCGACGATTCGGCAGGTGCAGCCCGACGTTATCGTTAATGCTGCTGCTTACACTGCCGTTGATAAAGCCGAATCGGAAACCGAGTTGGCTGACCGTGTAAACGGCATTGCAGCGGGTGTTATGGCTGAAGAAGCCGCCGCCTCCGGTGCCTGGCTGGTTCATTACTCAACCGATTACGTTTTCAATGGCCAGGGCACTGCTGCGTGGCGGGAAACCGATGCCGTTGCGCCGGTGAACCACTATGGCTCCAGCAAACTCGCCGGCGAGCGGGCAATCACTGCATCGGGCTGCAAGCACCTGATCTTCCGTACCAGCTGGGTTTATGGCGCTCGCGGTAACAACTTCGCGAAGACGATGCTGCGCTTGGCCAGTGATCGCGAAACGTTGAGCGTGGTCGCGGATCAGATTGGTGCGCCTACCGGTGCAGATCTGATTGCCGACGTAACGGCTCAGGCGCTTCGCCAGGCCCTGCAACAGCCCGAGCTGGCGGGGTTGTACCACTTGGCAGCCGCTGGTGAAGTGTCCTGGCATGGCTACGCAAGCGAGGTGATCGCTTTCGCTAAAGCCAATGGTGAATTACTCGCGGTGAAGGCTATCGAGCCGGTCGAAACCACTTCGTATCCGACGCCCGCACACCGACCGCTGAACTCGCGACTGAATACTCAAAAGCTGCGCGCTACTTTTTCTCTACACTTGCCGGATTGGCAAAGTGGTGTAACCCGAATGCTCAGGGAAATTCTGAATAAATGATCAAGACCAATCGTAAAGGCATCATTCTGGCAGGTGGCTCCGGGACACGTTTGCATCCGGTCACGCTGGGGGTGTCCAAGCAGCTGTTGCCTATCTACGACAAGCCGATGATTTTCTATCCGTTGTCGGTGCTCATGCTCGCGGGCATACGAGAAATCCTGATCATTTCGACGCCTGAAGACTTGCCCAATTTCCGCAAGCTCCTGGGTGACGGCAGTCTGTATGGCATCGAGTTGAGTTATGCCGAGCAGCCGAGCCCGGACGGCCTTGCGCAGGCGTTCATCATCGGCGAGTCGTTTATCGGTAGCGACCCTTGCTGCCTGATTCTCGGCGACAATATCTTTTACGGTCAGTACTTCACTGAAAACCTGCGCTCTGCCAACGCTCAGGCCTCAGGCGCGACAGTGTTCGGCTATCACGTGTCCGACCCGGAGCGTTTCGGAGTGGTGGAATTCGATGCCAATGGCTGCGCGCTGAGCATCGAAGAAAAGCCACTGAAGCCGAAATCCAACTACGCCGTGACCGGGTTGTACTTCTACGATAACCAGGTCGTCGAAATCGCCAAGAACATCAAACCCTCGGAGCGGGGCGAGCTGGAAATCACCGACATCAATCGCGCGTATCTGGAACAGAAAACCCTGAACGTCGAAATGTTGGGGCGCGGCTTTGCCTGGCTGGATACCGGTACGCATGATTCGCTGCTGGAAGCCGGGCATTTCGTCCACACTATCGAACACCGTCAGGGGCTCAAAGTCGCTTGCCTTGAAGAAATCGCCTACCACAACGGCTGGATCAGCGCAGAGCAAGTCGAAGCTCAGGCGCTGCGCCTGAAGAAAACCGGCTACGGGCAATATCTGCAGAAGCTGCTCGATCAGCCAGCACGTTGACGGGCACGGTTTATCGAGCGTTGTTTGTTGCATTCTGTCGAGGTATCAATTGCGATTGGCGCTGTAGAATGGCAGGCAATTACGCAACGTATTCCGCGCTCGCGAGGGCGCATGTGTCATCAGTCCCGTTGTCTTGAGATCGAGAGGCGGGGCAAGGATTCTGCACTGGGTTTGGTGCAGTTCGATTGCAAACATAATTGAGACTGCTTTCCTGACAATCATTGGCGGGAGAGAGGGTTAAGGACTTTGAGCATGGAACTGATTCCCGTAATTTTGTCTGGCGGAGTGGGCAGCCGGTTGTGGCCTGTGTCCCGAGAAGCCCATCCCAAGCCCTTCATGGAGTTGCCGGATGGTCAGAATCTGATCCAGAAGACGTTCCTGCGCGCCTCACGGCTGGACGGTGTGGTGGAAGTCCTCACCGTGACCAATCGTGAGTTGCTGTTCAAGACTGAAGATGAATACGGCGTCGTCAACACGGCCAGGCACGCGCAAGGCTTCATCCTCGAACCCTTTGGGCGAAATACTGCAGCGGCAGTGGCGGCGGCGGCTCTGCAACTGGAGACCACCCATGGTCCCGATGCACACATGCTGGTGCTCGCCGCCGATCATTTGATCCAGGACGAAAAAGCCTTTGCCGCGGCCGTGTCCAATGCCGTGGCGCTGGCCAGTGAAGGCTGGCTGGTTACGTTTGGCATTCAGCCGACCTATCCGGAAACCGGTTTCGGTTACATCGAGGCGCAGAAAGAGGCGCCGCTCAAAGGCGGGCTGAAGGTCGCCCGGTTTGTCGAGAAGCCTGATCTGCAGACTGCACAGAACTACGTCAGTGCCGGCAACTATTTCTGGAACTCGGGCATGTTCTGTTTCCGTGTAGGCACCGTCCTGGAAGAGCTTCGGCTGCACGCCCCCGACGTTGTCGAGGCGGTTGCAAAGACCATCGAGGTGTCTCGCCTGACTTCCTCCAACAAATATCGTTGCCTGGCGCTGGACAGCGAAAGCTTTGCGCAGGTGCCGGATATTTCCATCGACTATGCATTGATGGAGCGTTCCCAGAAAGTCGCAACCATTCCGTGTGACATCGGCTGGAGTGACATCGGCTCATGGAACGCGGTGAGCGAACTGACTGCGCCGGATGAAAACGGCAACCGCTTTGAAGGCGAAGTGCTGTCCCATGGCTCGCGCAATAATTATGTGAACAGCGAAGGGCGTCTGACCGCGCTGGTCGGTGTGGAAGACCTGTTGGTCATCGACACGCCTGATGCGGTGATGATTGCTCATAAGGATCACGCTCAAGACGTGAAACACATCGTCAATCAGCTCAAGGCGTGCAGCCACACCGTGCATTTGCTGCACCGTACGGTCCACCGTCCATGGGGGACCTACACGACCCTGGAAAATGGCGAACGCTTCAAGATCAAGCGAATTGTCGTAAAGCCCAAGGCGTCGCTGTCGCTGCAGATGCATCATCACCGCAGTGAACACTGGATCGTCGTCAGCGGGATGGCGGTCGTGGTCAACGACCAGCAGGAACTGATGCTCAACACCAACGAGTCGACGTTCATCCGTGCCGGTCACCAGCATCGCCTCATGAACCCGGGCGTCATTGACCTGGTGCTGATCGAGGTGCAGAGCGGCGATTATCTGGGTGAAGACGATATCGTCCGCTTCGAAGACAACTACGGCCGCGTAGATAAATAACAGCGGGTTGCAGCCATAAGCCTGATCGGCGATTTTTTACCGGTCGGGCTTATTTGCATGTGGCTTCACGCGACTTCACTCCCTATCGATGATTCACAGCTGCGGCATTTACCGGCGGCTGTCTCGGATTCCCAGGCAAGAGATCGAAATGCATACCCCTATCAAGACCCGCTGCTTCAAGGCTTATGACATCCGTGGTGAAGTACCGGTCGATCTGAACGAGGATGTTGCTTACCGGATCGGCCGGGCCATGGTCGTCGAGTTGCAAGCCAGAAGCATCGTGCTGGGGCGGGACATGCGACTGGAAAGTCCGATGCTGGCCGAGGCGATGTGCCGTGGTCTGAGAGAGGCAGGTGCCGATGTCATCGATATCGGACTTTGCGGAACTGAAGAAGTCTATTTCGCCACCAGTGCCTTCAATGCCGACGGTGGCGTAATGATCACGGCGAGTCACAACCCCAAAGGCTATAACGGGATGAAACTGGTCAAGTCGCAGTCACGGCCCATCAGCGGTGACACCGGGCTGAACGCCATCCGTGATCGGGTAGAGAGTGGTGACCTTGGCGCGTTGGCGGATGCCGTCGGTAACGTGCGTGAGGCGTTCGATAAAAGCCGTTACATCGACCACCTGCTGACCTACATCGACGTGGCGGACCTCAAGCCGCTGAAGATCCTGGCAGACCCTGGCAACGGTGCTGCCGGGCCGGTCCTGCAGGAGTTGATGGGCAAGTTGCCATTCGAATGGACGCTGATCAATGCCGAGCCGGACGGTCACTTCCCCAATGGCGTGCCCAATCCCCTGCTGCCGGAAAATCGCGAGCTGACGCGCCAGGCATTGCTTGAAAATGGCTGCGATGTGGGGCTGGCGTGGGATGGGGATTTTGACCGTTGTTTCTTTTTCGACGAAACCGGCCGGTTTATCGAAGGTTATTACCTGGTCGGTCTGTTGGCGGAAATGTTGCTCAAGCAACACCCGGGCAGCAAGATCATTCATGACCCGCGGCTGACCTGGAACACCATCGAGCAGGTCGAGCAAGCGGGCGGTGTACCGGTGCTGTGCAAGACCGGACATGCCTTTATCAAAGAGCGCATGCGTATCGAGGACGCCATTTATGGCGGCGAAATGAGCGCCCACCACTATTTCCGTGATTTCGCCTATTGTGACAGCGGGATGATCCCGTGGTTGTTGGTCACGGCCCTGATGTCCAGCACTGGCAAGAGCCTGGCGCAACTGGTCGATGAGCGTATTGCCGCTTATCCATGCACCGGCGAGATCAATTATCGCGTTGAAGATGTGCCGGCGATGCTGCACCAAGTCCTGGAGCATTTCCTGCCGCTCAATCCCGCGCTCGACAGGACTGACGGCATCAGCGTGTCGTTTGCCGACTGGCGCTTCAACCTGCGCGGCTCCAACACCGAGCCGCTGTTGCGCCTCAACGTCGAGACCCGTGGCGATCAGGCGTTGATGTGGGCGCGTCTGAAAGAGATCGAGTTGTTGATCAAAGGGGCTTGAAGCTTCGCCCGTCTGGTATTCAGCGGCGCCGGTGCTTTGGTGACCGAAGCACAGCGATGCGGGCGCGGGTTGCGAAATATCATTTCTATAGGTTGCCATTTTGAAAACGGTTTTATTGCTAAGCACGTACCCGATTGCCAGTCCCCGCCACGGCGGACAGGTCCGGGTCGCCAACATCGCCAAGACCTTTCGCGAAAATGGTTGGGATGTGACTCATCTGGCTGTCTATGAGCCGGAAGGTTATCCGCCATCTACCCTGGGTGCCAACGATGTCAGCTTTCCGGCTGGCAGCGACTTCAGGAAATACAAGGGCACGTACGTGCCGTTGATCAACGATTTGCTGTCCGGGGAATTCGCAGCGTCGGAGCAGGGCGGGTTCGCTGAAATTCTCAAGAAACTGCCGCCAGTGATCGACGTCATTCATGTCGAGCAGCCATGGCTATGGCCGCTGGTGCTGAAGATCCGCCAGATGCCGCAATACGCCAATGCCTGCCTCATTTACGGCTCGCAGAACATCGAGGCTCCGCTGAAGCAGGAGATCCTCGACAGCTACGGCATCAAGGGCGCCGAATCGGTGATCGCCGACATCGAGACGCTCGAGCGCAAGGCAACGCTGGAAGCAGATATTGCCGTGGCGGTAACCCAGGCCGATTTCGATATTCTCAAGGCCTGGGGCGCGAAAAGACCGCTGCTGGCGTCCAACGGTATCGCGCCGTGGTCGGCCAGGGCGGAGTTGCTCGCCAGTTGGAAGGAGCGGCTGCCGCAGTCGCCCTGGATTCTCTATGTTGCCAGTGCCCATCCGCCCAACTTCAAGGGTTTCAATGAATGCCTCGGCAGTTCTCTGGCGTGCATTCCTCCGGACAGCAAACTGGTGGTGGTCGGCAGTGTATGTGAGCACCTCGAAACCACACTTCGCGACAGTCGCTGGGGACAACTGAACCTTTCGCGCCTGCAACTGCTGTACATGCTGCCGGACGAAGATCTGGACGCCGTCAAGACACTTGCGCACGCATTTCTGTTACCGATCCCCCACGGTGGCGGCTCGAATATCAAAACCGCGGAAGCCATTTACTCTGGCAAGTACGTCATCGGTACCGAAGCGGCATTTCGTGGTTTTGAACAGCATCTTCTGCTTCCCGAGCTCAGTGTTGCGCGTACGCCACACGAGTTTCATGCGGCAATCCGCGCGCGTCTCACCGGGCCTGCGACGATCAGTGGTGACGGCCCGGACAGAGCATCGCGCGAGCCATTGACGTGGGCTCGGAGTCTGGAATCAATTCCGCGTACAGCGGCAGACGTAATCGTTCAGAAGGCGCAAGCATGACCACTTGGTTTGATGTAACAACCATTCTTGGCTGGCGTCGGCCTGCCGTAGGCATTATTCGTACCGAGGCCGAGGCTGCGGCCCATGCGCTCGAACTGATCGCGGCGGGGGAAGAGGTGAAGTTCTGCTTCTTCAGTCATGCTACCGGATACAGCGCGATCGATGCGGCCGACGTGGCAGCGACCCTGAAGAGAATTTCCGGGGCTCACGCGGCAGCGCCAGGCCGGACAGTTGCGGGCGCTACCCATAAACGTTCGATAGAGGCGCGCCTGAAAGAAAAGGCGACCAAGGTGCTGAACCGCCTGCCTCCAAAGTTGAGCGGGCGTATCTATCAGTTTTTCCAGCTGCGCCGTACCTCCATCGTTGAAGCGGTGATCGGCGTCCGCCATTTGATCTCGGCCGCACGGGCTTTTTTCAAACCGGCCCAGCGCAGCCATGTATTCAATCCTTCGTCACGCAAAGTGCACAGTGGCGGCCATCCCTTTGCCAAAGGCGACAGCTACATATCGGTGGGGCTGGACTGGGACAATAAAGACCTTGCGCATCTCTATGAGTTGAAGAAGCAGGTCGGTTTGCGCGTCATTCTCTTCTGTTACGACGTGATTCCGGTGAGGCTGCCACACTTGTGCGTGGGTGATGTTGCGGCCAAGTTTGCCAATTACTTTGCTGACGTCGCCTGGTGCGCGGACAAGATCCTGTGCATTTCCGAATGCACGCGCAAGGATCTGATCGCGTTGCTCGATGAATTGGGTGCGCCGATTCCTGAAACGGCGGTGGTCAAGTTGGGCTGCCAGCTATCCCACGAGTTGAGCGACACCGTCAGCCCTGACGTCGAAACATTGTTGAAAGAGCGTTTCGTGCTGTTCGTTTCCACGATCGAGCGCCGCAAGAATCACGAAGTGCTATATCGCGCCTACACGCGCCTGATCGATAGCGGTGTTGAGGATCTGCCTAAACTGGTCTTCGTCGGAATGCCCGGTTGGGGCGTGGGTGACTTGTTATCGGACATCTCGCTTGACCCGAGAACCCGGGATTACATACGGATTCTCAACAACGTTTCGGACTCTGACCTCATGCATCTGTATCGCAACTGCATGATGACCGCGTTCCCTTCCTTGTATGAAGGCTGGGGGTTGCCTGTTGCCGAAAGTCTGGCTGCCGGCAAGTATTGCCTGGCCTCCAATGCGGCTTCGATTCCGGAAGTAGGCGGGCAGCTGCTGGACTACCTGGAGCCGTGGGATGTGTCGGCGTGGGTCGCTGAACTGCACAAATATGCTTTCGATCCGCTGGCGCTGGCGGCCAAGGAAGCGGCGATCAAACGTGATTACAAACCCGTTGCCTGGAAAGAGACGGCGCAGTTTGTTTTCGATAGCCTGAAGTAACGATTACAGCATGCGGTGGATCAGGGGCGATCCACCGCATGCTGGTATTCAGGCAATCGTATTGGTGTTGAACAGATTCAGCGACTTGAGAATCTCGGGCGTACTGAGCAATTCGGGGCTCGCTGACCATTTCTCGATGATGGTCGCAAAATGGTCGACCGCTGAAATGATGACCTTCGCCCGAAGCGCGACAGGCACAGCCTGCGCAAGTTTGTGGGCGTAGTTCTCGGCCGTGAATGTCTCCTGTGCCCACGTTTGCGCCTGCTTGCCGATATCGATCGCCGAGGAGGGGCTGCCGCGCAGTGATAGAAGGATCTTCTTCAGATCTTCTATTTCCCTTTCAGGCGATACCTTCAATACATACTGATCGGGCAGTTCGCTGTAAAAGCCAGTGTTGGTAACGATGGTGGCTTTACCGTAGAGCATCGCTTCAATCGCAGAGGCCGACGCAGCTTCGAGGCTGGGCCAGCGCAGGCAACTGATGACGTCAGCTTCGCGAATGGCCTCTGACAACGCGGCGTCATCGACTTCGTTGGAAATGATCAGCTCGACCCCGGCCTTGGCGGCCATTTCGGTCAATTTCCGTTCGACATCCGGAAGAATCGCCCCCACCAGACGGTAACTCACGTTCTTTCGAAGTGAGGCGTTGCTGGCAATCGCCTTGATGCAACTTTCCACGCGTTTGTTGGGGTTGACGTGGCCGATGGTCAACAAGCGCAACTTGCGATTGTCATTGTGTACCGGTTGCACATCGACGGCCCCGGGAGCGTCGTAGGCCAGCGGTGTCACGAAAACCGGACCCGCGCACGCGGCCATTACCCGCTTGCATCCCCAGTTGCTATGGGTAATCACGCCGGTGGCCATCGAACTGATCCATTCGGTCAGCGGTGCGGTTTCTCGCGTCGAGTTGATGAAGGTCGTACTGTCGCTGACGTTGAAGTAGTCGGTGGCGATTCTGCGTCCGTACCACTGCGTCAGGATGTGATGGGCTTCATCGCGCCGCTGCTGCGCCCAACCCCAGAAAAGATGGCCGAGGAAGAAGTCATGCAGGCAGACGATGCCTGGGGCTTTGTGAAGCCAGGCCACGCCACCTTCGTGAAACTCGTAGTTGTCGCCGATCTGGTAGACGAGGCAGTCAGCGTCGGCCACTTCGGTGCTAACCCGTTCTTCATCCGTCCAGGCAATGACGGTGCAACCGAAGTCATGAGCCTCTTTGTCGAGAACATGCGGGCTTTCAGTGCGCACCAGCACAATGTGGTGCTGCTGACTGAGCAGGGCGCGAACCACGAGACGAGTCATCCTTCCGATGGCGGAGGATTTGACGCCGGGGGTAAAAATGACCAGTTTCATTTAAGTAGCGCCTCTATGGTCTCGGGCCAGTTGATGCCCAGGGTGTTCCACAGCGCCTCCGCGCCTTCGCCGTACTCGATGGTTCGGGTTTTGCTTTCGAACGCCGCATTCATCGCTTCGGCCAGACTTTCTGCAGTGGGCTCTGCTCGCCATCCGGACTCCTGCGGATTGACCAGGCCCAGGATGCCACCGCTGTCGGTCGTCGTGATCAGTGCCTTGCGCGCAGTGGCGGCTTCCATCGCGACGTAACCCAGGGAGTCTTCATCGAACGGGATGTAAGCAACGGCGAGTGCACGATTGACATAATTGACGTAGGTGGACCGAGGCAGGAAGCCAAGGTCGAGTTTGACGCGATCATGCAGGCCGAACTCATTGATGATCGAATGCAATTGCAGCGTGTCGGCGTGCGACTCGGGAGGCCCGGCAATGACCAGCTTGACCCGTTTGTCGGCTTTGGCAAGTGCTCGCAGCAGCAAGTGCTGACGCTTCATGCCGTTGACGCGTCCGCCGGCAAATATGTAATCGTCATATTCACCGCCGGTGAATGCTTCAGGATCGTTTACGGGCGGCAACAGCACCTGCGAGTCGAAGCCGTTGTACTTGAACAACCGCTGTCTGGTCACTTCGGAGTTGGTGTAGATGCTGCGGCTCTCCGCGAATGTTTCGTTGTCCGCGTTGATAATGGCGTTGCGAATGTCGGTGCCGCTTTTGTCTGCCGGCAGGTTGGTCTGGCCGACGTCGTAAAGGTCATAGGCCTGACGATACTGGTGCAGCAGCCACAGTGATTTGCGGTGGTGGCGAACCAGGTACGCCGGGAATTTCAAGGCGATGACGTGATCGGTATTGAAGATTTCCAGCGTGCGGGTCAGCAACATCTGCGAGGGGATGCGCGATGCCGGTTCCCACTGAGCCGGGATGCGCATGACTTCGGCGTCGTGACCGGCCATGAGCAGGTTTCTTTGCAGATTGACCGCCAGTTCTTCTGCGCCGCCCCAGATGAACGGAGCCATGTTGTTCACAATCAGGACTTTCATGCCAACAGACGCTCCAGCACATGTGACCAGGAAATTTTCAAGTCAACCAGGCGCTGCCGGGCATTCTTGCCCATCGCTTCGGTCAGACTTCGATCCCGGTAGAGTTTGTCCATCGCAACGGCCAGAGACTCTGGAGTCGGCTCGGCGATATAACCGTTGTAGCCATCCTGCACCAACTCCAGAACGCCACCCGAGTCGGTAGTGGTGAGGATCGGTTTTTCCGCGTGACTGGCTTCGAGGCTGGGATAGCCGTAGGAGTCTTCATCAACCGGAAGGTAAGCGGCAGCCAGGCAAACTGACAACTGCGCGACCTTTTCTTCTTCGGTGATCCAGCGATCATCCAGGGTCACTCGGTCCGAAAGGCCGTACTCTTCGATTTTTTCTCGCAGGGCGATGCCGTAGTCAGGACCCGCGCCCGTTCCCAGCAACCGCAGGCGGACCGGCGTCGTCGTATAGTTCAGTGCGTCGATCAGCAGGTGTTGGCGCTTGTGATGTTCGAGGCGGCAGATGTAAGCGATTTCATCGTTGTAGCCAGCGCAAAAAAAACGCTCCGACTCGAAGACCGGAGGGTAAAGCACCTCGCTATCGAAGTCGTTGTAGGTCTTGAGTCGCTTGGATACGACCTTCGAATTGGTGAAGATCGCCTTTGCTTCGCCCAGGGCTCGGGTATCGGCATCCACCAGCGCATCGCGAATTGCGCGATGCTTGGCATCGTCCGGGAAATCGCGGTACGGGCTGTCCCACATATCGTAGAACGCACGAATGTGATGGATGAACCAGAGGATCTTGTGCGGATGGGGAATCAGGTGCGACTGTGGCCGGAAACATATCACCCGGTCAGCGCTCTGTAGATCGACCCAACGCAACGCCATCATCTGTTGAAACAACAGATCCGGCGCATCCAGTTCGGGCAAGTAGACGACTTCGACCTGATGGCCGGCAGCCGTCAGCGTAGAGGCCAGCCAGTCGACGATATTCCTTCCGCCCCCTCTGATGAAGGGCACGAATGTGGAGCAAAGGGCGATTTTCATCAGTCGGCCAGGACCTCACGCAGGCTGGCTGCAATTCTGATGATGTCATCCTGAGTCAGGTCCTGATGCGTCGGCAGATTGATGCCCCGCCCCGACCACAAGTCTGCAACAGGGTAGGTGCTGTCTTCCATGTACGGTGGCAGCACGTGCATCGGGTAGAAGACCGGGCGGGTTTCGATACCCATGGCATCAAGTTTTTGCATGACTTCGTCACGTTTGTGCTCGTCGCCATCGCTCAGAAAGATGTTGTACATCCAGAAAACCTGTTTGGCCCAGGAAGCCTCGGTCGGCAACACGATTTTGCCAGCAAGGTCGGCCAGCGCTTCGTTGTACCAGCCAGCGAGCCGATCACGATCAGCCAGGGCAGTGTCAATGTTTTCCATCTGCGCCAGACCGATGGCTGCCTGAATGTTGGTCATGCGGTAGTTGTAGCCGACCACTGGAAACCAGTAACGACGCTTCGGGTCCATGCCCTGACCACGGAACAGGCGCAGTTTCGCCGCCAGCTCATCATCGTTGGTGGTAATCATGCCGCCTTCACCGGTGGTGACGATCTTGTTGCCAAAAAAACTGAAGGTTGCGCACGTGCCGAGGCTGCCAACCTTGCTGCCCTTAACTTCGGCGCCATGGGCTTCAGCCGCGTCTTCCACCACCCACAGGTTGTGTTTGCGGGCGATTTCGTTGACGACATCCATCTGCGCCGGGTGACCGTACAGGTGCACCGGGATGATGCCTTTGGTCTTCGCGGTGATCTTGCTTTCGATGGTCTGCGGATCGATGTTCATCGTATCGGCGCACACGTCCACCAGTACAGGCGTCGCTCCGCAGTAGCGCACGGCATTGGCGGTGGCAATGTAGGTCACTGTCGGGATGATGACTTCATCGCCCGGTTGCAGGTCGAGCACGACCAATGCCAGGTGCAGTGCAGTAGTGCCGTTGTTGGTGGCGATCGCATGCTTGACGCCGCAGAATGCTGCGAAGCTTTCTTCGAAGGCGCCGATGTATTTGCCGTTCGAGGAAATCCAGTTGGTATCCAGGCAATCCAGCACATACTTACGTTCGTTTCCGGCAAGCTTCGGTTGTGCAACAGAAATACGATTCATGCTTGTTCCTTCAAATTTTGTGTAGAGCTTTGGCTGGCACGCCTACGACTGTGGTTGCCGACCCGATGTTCGAAATGACGACGCTGCCGGCACCTACCATCACCGACTCACCAATATGAACCTCGGGGATGATTTTGCTGCCGACACCGATAAAGCTGAAATTGCCCACATGCACATTGCCCGCCAGCGCGCATTGCGGAGCGACATGGACCGCCTCGCCAATCACGCAATCGTGATCGATAGTGGCGCCGGTATTGACGATGCACAGATCCGAAATCTTCGCCTCGGCATTGATAACGGCGCCAGCCATGACGGCAATTCCCCTCCCCAAGGTAGCTGAAGGCGATACCACTGCTGCCGGACTGATCGCATTGACCAGGCCAAACCCCAGTTGGGTCGCCTTCGCGGCCAGCTTGTTTCGCACTGAATTGGACCCGATCGCGATGAACGCCTTTTCGTAGCCGTCCTTGCGAAGCGCGGCGAGGTGTTCGTCATTTTTAAGTACGGGAACCCCCAGGCAGGTATCCGGACTGTCCGGATTACCTACGCAGTAAGCGACGCTATCGCCTTGGGCGCGCAGCAATTCGATACACACCTTGGCGTGCCCACCGGCACCGACGACGATCACTTCACTTTTCATGCACCTTCACCTCTGGCTTGTCGAGGAGCGGCCGTGGCGTCGTCCTGAAGCGAATCGACAGCCGCTTGACGGTCGGCGCCCGGACATTTTTGTTCGATACGGTCCAGTTGTTGTTGCAGGCTTTCCAGCGAGTGCTGGCCGGAAAAGATTTTTTGCGACAGTCGGGTCTGGATCTTCGCCGAGTTCGCCAGGCGCTGGAATTCGAGAACAATCTGCTGGTGCTGCTGGTACTGAATCTTCTGCAGTTTGGTGAACTCTTCCAGCATCTCCTGGCGGAGAGTGGAGGTGAAGTAGTTGCGCAGGCGGAACAATAGCGGACGGGTGACCGGTCGGGCCGCTCTGACAAGGCGATGCGCAATACGCACAAGCGCCTGCTTCGTATAGTGGCGTACGATCAGTTTCATGCCTGGCTTGGTCGCGACGACCTCCGCCGGGACATCACCGCCCGTTTCAATGATGTTCTTGGCGTGCAGGCGGCTGGAGGCCAGCGTGAAAGCCACCTGTATATCCACGCCGTTGCGCTTAATGCTGTTCATCTGCCTCAAGCTCCGAAATAAGCCGCGGTGACCGTCGCCGGGTCGCCATCCATTTTTATTTTCCCGTGCTCCAGCCACAGCACTCGATTGCAGGTGTGCATGACGAGTTCGCGCGAGTGGCTGGCAATCACCAGGATATTGGTCGATTTCACCAGCTCGTTCATGCGGATTTCGGCTTTGTGCTTGAAGCCTTCATCGCCCACCGAAAGCCATTCGTCCATCAACAGGATTTCCGGTTTTATCGTCGTCGAAACTGCAAACGCCAGACGCAAGTGCATCCCTGACGAATACGTACGGATCGGCATGTCGACGAAATCCCCAAGCTCCGAGAACTCGATGATCTCGTCGAGCTTTTCAGCGATCTCCGACTTGGTCATGCCAAGAATGCCGCCGCGCAGGAAAATGTTTTCCCGGCCGGTCGCCTCCGGATCCGTACCCAGTGATATGTCGATCAACGAGCCGATTTCTCCCTTGATCACGGCGGTGCCGGAGGAAGGTTCGTACACGCTGCTGAGCAAGCGCAGCAGCGTGCTCTTGCCGGCGCCGTTGTGTCCAAGGAGACCGACCCGATCCCCGTCGCGAAGTGTGAACGTCAGGTCTTCGAGAGCTCTGACAATCACTCGACCCTGTTGATCCGCACCTAACTGACCGCCGGTAGCCACTTGCATCAGACGCTTTTTCAGCGAGCGCCCGTTCGCGTTATAGATCGGAAAATCTACACAGACATTTTTGAATTCGATCAAGGACATTAGTCGTTCTTCTCAGAGCCAGTATGCGATGCGGCGCTTGTAACGGCCATAAACCACGAGCGCGAAAGCCCAGCCGACGACGGCCATGCCCAGGGAAACCCACCAGTTGGTGGCGGTTGGCAACTGCCCGATCAGCGGTGATCGAACCACCGACATTACATGGTAGGCCGGGTTGAGATCGAGCAGGTACAGACCTGCCCGTTGCGGCAGCAAGCTTGGCATCCACATGATTGGCGTGAGGTAAAACACGACTTGCAACAAACTTCCGACAATCTGCGGCAGATCACGGTAGCGCGCACACAGAATGCCCAGCAGTAGGGCGATCCAGGTCAAGTTGAGCAGTGCCAGGAAAAAACCCGGAATGCTGATCAGGGCCAGCCACGTCAGCGGCTTGCCGACGGCCAGCAGTACCAGTGGAAAGATCACGATGTTGTGACCCAGAATCAGGATGTTGCGCCAGATCATGCGCATGATGTGGGCAAACAGGGGGATCGGTAGTTGCTTGATGATGCCTTCGGCGGCAATGAAGCCGGTGCAGCCTTCGGTGATCACCGTGGACATGAAACTCCAGAGAATCATGCCGATAGCGAGAAAGGGCAGGAATTCCTGAATCGGAGAATTGAAAATCTGACCGAAAACCACGCCGATCGTGGCGATCATGACACCCATGCTGATGGTCAGCCAGAACGGTCCGAGTGCCGACCTTCTATAGCGCTGTCGAACGTCCTGCCAGCCTAGCATCCCTACTAAAGCGTACCGTCTCGTCGCGGCGATGATGTCCGACACGGCGATACTTACTGAACCATTGCGCATTAATAGCACCAGATTGTTGATCAAAAAAACACGCCATTTTAGGCTTGGGTGCGGGGAGTGTCACTCTTTCTGAGTTATTTCTTTATTGCCTGTCGCACGCGCTGGGAGATTTCAATCGGTAGCAGCAACTTCTTGATTTATATATCCGTGTAGGTGTGGCAGGGATCGGGCAGAATGCAATCCTCGACATGCGGAGGAATGTCATGGGCTGCTGGCATAATGATCCTGTTACGCCTTGCGAACAGCTTTGGTATCGTCGTTCCGAGCCGCATTCTGTATGATCTGCAAGATTTCATGGCTCTTCCACTTAGAGCTCAATGGGCGCACATGACACAACGGAGCCTGGCAAAGGCTCTCTAATGGAGTTTAGAGGATTCGCATGAAAGCTATCGTTACCGGCATTACTGGGCAAGACGGCGCCTATCTGGCGGAACTGCTGCTGGAAAAGGGTTATACGGTGTACGGCACCTACCGTCGAACCAGTTCTGTCAACTTCTGGCGCATTGAGGAGCTTGGTATTGAAAAGCATCCCAATCTGCATCTGGTCGAGTACGACCTGACCGATCTTTCGGCCAGCATCCGTCTGCTTCAGACCACTGAAGCGACTGAGGTTTACAACCTCGCAGCCCAGAGTTTCGTTGGCGTGTCATTCGATCAGCCTCTGACTACCGGTGACATTACCGGCATGGGTTGTGTGAACCTTCTGGAAGCGATCCGGATCGTCAATCCGAAAGTGCGTTTCTACCAGGCGTCGACTTCCGAGATGTTCGGCAAGGTGCAGGCGATTCCCCAGATCGAGAGCACACCTTTCTACCCGCGCAGTCCTTATGGCGTTGCCAAACTCTACGCGCACTGGATGACCATCAACTACCGCGAGTCCTACAACATCTTTGCCACCAGCGGCATTTTGTTCAACCACGAGTCGCCACTGCGCGGACGCGAGTTCGTTACCCGCAAGATCACCGACTCCGTGGCGAAGATCAAGCTGGGCCTGCTCGACAAGATGGAACTCGGCAATCTGGACGCCAAGCGTGACTGGGGCTTTGCCAAGGAGTACGTCGAAGGTATGTGGCGCATGCTGCAGGCAGACGAGCCGGATACTTTTGTACTCGCGACCAACCGTACCGAAACCGTGCGTGATTTCGTCACCATGGCCTTCAAGGCTGTCGGGATCGATCTGGCCTGGAGCGGTGCGGCTGAAGACGAGAAGGGCACAGACCTGGCAACTGGCAAGGTGTTGGTCACGATCAATCCGAAGTTCTACCGTCCTACCGAAGTCGAGCTGTTGATCGGCAACCCTGCCAAAGCCAAAGCGGCGCTGGGCTGGGAGCCAAAAACCACGCTTGAAGAGCTGTGCCGCATGATGGTCGAAGCGGATCTGCGTCGAAATGAGAAAGGGTTTTCGTTCTGATGAGTATTGCCGGTAAACGCGCGTTGATCACAGGTATTCAAGGTTTCACCGGGCGGTACATGGCTGCTGAGCTGAAAGCCGGTGGCTATGAAGTGATAGGGATGGGTACACAGCCGTCGGATGAACCTGGCTATTATCAGGTTGATCTGGCCGATGGTCCTGCCTTGCGCGAGTTACTGGCAACTATTCAACCCGACGTGGTAATTCATCTGGCCGCACTCGCCTTTGTGGCCCACGGTGCGGCCGATACCTTTTACCGCGTCAATCTCATCGGCACCCGTCACCTGCTTGAAGCCGTCGCAGCCTGTGGCAAGGTGCCGGACTGCGTGCTGCTGGCAAGCAGTGCCAATGTCTATGGCAATGCTTCGGCGGGTTTGCTCAGCGAAACCACACCGCCAGCACCGGCCAACGATTACGCAGTCAGCAAACTGGCCATGGAATACATGGCCAGTCTTTGGCATAACCGCTTGCCGATAGTGGTGACACGTCCTTTCAATTACACCGGTGTCGGCCAGGCCGAGAGCTTTCTGCTGCCGAAGATCGTCGCTCATTTCCGTCAGCGTGCGGACAAGATCGAGCTGGGCAACCTTGATGTGTCTCGCGACTTCAGTGATGTGCGTGCAGTGGTCAAGGCTTATCGCGGTTTGATCGAGGCGCGGCCTGTTGGCCAGACGGTCAATGTGAGTTCGGGCAAAAGTCATTCCCTGCGTGAAGTGATCGACATGTGTTCGGCTATCACGGGGCATCAACTTGCAGTCGAAGTGAACCCGGCGTTCGTCCGAGCCAACGAAGTCAAAATCCTGTGCGGCGACAATACCCGTCTTTGCGAGCTGGTCCAGGGCTGGGACACGCCAAGGCTGGAAGAAACTCTGAGCTGGATGCTTGCGGCGGAATAAATGAAGCTAGTTCTTTCAGTTGAGCCGATCCGCTTTCCGCTGACTGGCATCGGCCGCTATACCTATGAACTTGCGCTGAGACTTCAGCAAAGTCCTGAAATTACCGACCTGCAATTTTTTGCCGGTCGACGTTTTCTGCCTGAACTTCCCACAGCTGCCAATGAGTCAGGCAGTGGCTACGGCTTGAAGCGTGCGGTGCAGAAGAACTTCCTGGCAGTTGAAGCTTATCGGCTATTGATGCCGATGTTGCGAAAGGCTGCCCTGAAAGGTCACGGGGATTTTCTCTACCACAGTCCCAATTATTATCTGCCGCCTTTTGCCGGGCGCAGCGTGGCGACGTTTCACGACCTGTCGCCCTTCACCTGGGCGCATTGTCACGCGCCGCAGTTAGTCCGTTACCTGCAAAAAGAGCTGAAAACCACACTGGTCAGGGCTGATGCCCTGATCACTGATTCGGAATTCACGCGACAGGAACTGGCCAGCTATTTTTCCTGGCCCATCGAACGAATCCATACTGTGCCGCTGGCCAGCTCTCCGGAGTTCT
The DNA here is from genome assembly GCF_003105095.1 of Pseudomonas sp. NDM. NCBI lineage: Bacteria > Pseudomonadati > Pseudomonadota > Gammaproteobacteria > Pseudomonadales > Pseudomonadaceae > Pseudomonas > Pseudomonas sp. NDM. Next base: position 28,472 of record NZ_QETJ01000024.1, read on the forward strand.
TTCCTCGCGCGCCGCACGAGCTTCGCGATGTGCTTGCACGCCATGGCTTGAAGCCCGATGGCTACACGCTTTTTGTCGGTACGATCGAGCCACGCAAGAACATCGAGACCTTACTCGCCGCCTATGGTCGATTGCCCCTTGCATTGCGAACCCGTTGGCCGTTGATCCTTACCGGGTATCACGGCTGGCGCAACGACGCGATTCACGAGAAGCTCGAAAGCGCCAGGCGTGAAGGCTGGGCGCATTATCTCGGATTCGTTCCCAGCGCAGACTTGCCCCTGCTGTTTGCTGGTGCACGTCTGTTCGCGTTTCCGTCGCTTTATGAAGGTTTCGGTCTACCGGTGCTGGAAGCCATGAGCTCCGGGGTGCCGGTGGTCTGCTCCAATAGTTCATCGCTGCCTGAGGTGGCGGGTGATGCTGCGCTGATGTGCGCCGCGCTGGACGTCGAAGCGCTGACCGGTCTTATCGAACGCGGGCTGACCGATCAGTGTTGGCGCGATGCCGCCGTCATCAAGGGAGTGAAGCACGCTCAAGGCTTTTCCTGGGAGCGTTGTGCTCGAGAAACCCTGCAGGTCTACCAAAAGGTTATCGACGCCAAATGATCAAGGTTCTGCACTTCTTCAAAACCTATTACCCGGAAACGATGGGCGGGATCGAGCAGGTCATTTTCCAGATAGCCCAAGGTGGCGCGGAACACGGGTTTTCCTCCGAAGTGCTGTACCTCAGTGAACGGGGCGCTGCTCGTAATGAAACAGTGGGTAATCACCTGACCCATCGCTCCAGGCTGGATATGCATGTTGCCTCGACGGGATTCTCTCTGTCCGCGTTCAAGGATTTTTCGCAATTGGCCAAACAGGCTGACGTGGTGCATTACCACTTCCCATGGCCTTATATGGACCTGGTCCATTTTGCGACTCGGCATGGCAAACCCTCGGTACTCAGTTATCACTCCGATATCGTCAAGCAAAAGACACTGCTCAAGTTGTATCAGCCACTGATGAACCGCTTTCTCTCCAGCGTGGATTGTATCGTGGCGTCTTCACCTAACTACGCGCAAAGCAGTCCGGTGCTGTCACGGTTCCGCGACAAGGTCGAAATCATTCCTTATGGGTTGGACAGGGCTACCTATCCGGTCGTGCCCGAAGCCAGGCTTGATTTCTGGCGGAGCAGGGTGGGGTCGAAGTTCTTCCTGTTCGTCGGTGCCTTGCGATATTACAAGGGGCTCGATTACCTGCTGGATGCGGCAAAGATCAGCGGACTGCCAGTAGTGATCCTCGGGGGTGGGCATCAGGAGTCCGAACTAAAAGAGCAGGCTGCGCGGCTCGGCCTTGCCAATGTGCATTTCCTGGGAGGGTTGGGTGATGAGGACAAGGCTGCGCTGTTGACGCTGTGTTATGCCTTTGTGTTTCCATCACACTTGCGTTCGGAGTCATTTGGCATCTCGCTGCTTGAGGCGGCGATGTATGGCAAACCGCTCATTTCCTGTGAAATCGGTTCGGGTACGACCTTCATCAACATTGCTGGTGAGACTGGTCTTGTGGTTCCGCCTCGAGACTCCGGTGCCCTTGCCAGCGCAATGTTGACGTTGTCGAACGCACCTGAGCGCGCTCAGGCCTTCGGTGAGAATGCGCAGCGTCGATACTCTGAGGTGTTTTCTGCGCAATCCATGGTTTCAGCGTACGCGGCAATCTATCGGCGCTTGCTGCGAAAGCCCTGAGGTCCGAGTGCTTCGCACAAGCGTCGTGGAATCTTCCGTACAGCCATCGTGAGCGCGTCGGCTCAATCTGCATGTAAGGGCGTCTCGCGCGGCGCCCTTACACTGACATCCGATTCTCAATTCAGCTGAAATACCGGGTTGGATATCGCAGCTTTTGCAATCATGAACGCAATTGGTACGGCGACCACAAACAAAATGCCCAAGGGAATCAGGACTTTTGCCGAAGTCGCTCGTGCGCACTGTTTTGAAACTCCGAACGCAATCGCACAGTAAGCCATCACATGCAGAGGCAAGAAAAACCTGGTCTCAATGGCGCCCGGAAGAATTGCGAATACCGGCAGCACAATAACCGCCAGCCAGCCAATGCGATATAGGCCCTGCGCCGGTTTGTCCGATTTTCGAATCACTAAAAGGAATAAGCAGATCAGTCCAAACAAAGCGGTTGCGATACTGGTCGCCGAACGAACGTCATTTTCCTTGGAACGAACCTTTGTGTAGGTGTCATAGTCGCGAACATCCAGCCCGTTCACAAAATGCTTGGTGTATATCTTGAGGAATGAAACCGGTTCCGAGAGGAGCAGTTGGAAGTACCACGGTAGTGTTGGAACAGTACCTTTAAACTTTAATTCTTCAGTCAATCGCACACCTATCGGATCGAGATAGAAGATAGGAAAGATTGCGCCGGTCTCTGTGTCGTGGCCTGTTTCATAACGCTGCAGGGTAATCCCCCATTTCAGCTGACTTGCAAAAAGTGAAGCGTCGTTGACGCTCGCGACAACCAGCGGGGTTGCAGAGTCCAAGTGCTTTTTGTTTATCAAAGACTGAGGAATGGCTGCGATCGCCGAGCCGATAACGAAGAACGCCAATAACAGCATTTTTTTACGCAGGCATTGATTCTTAAGGGCGAGCAGGGGAATAGCCGGCAGCAAGGCAATGAGAGTGAACAGATAAATCGTTCGAGTATTGTATGCCCCGTATGCCAGTACCCCTGCCACGATCATCAGGACGATTGCTGTTGCAACACTCTTTTGCTCGCTTGCTTTGAGAATCAGGGCCAGCGCGCCAATGATCAGGCAGAAAGCGGGAAGGTCGCTAAGTGTGTAAGCAATCAGCGGCGGGAAGAAAATGGCTACCAGCGCGGGAACCAACAGGCGGCGCGGCAGAGTGACTTTGCCCCCGATGACCTTGCTGAACACGTATGGAAGCGAAATGCACAGTGAGTAGGAGAAGGCCAGTGCCTGGATCAAATGGACAGCCAGATATCCCGTTGCAGGATAAGCGTCGAAGAATATCCTCGCTGGCGAGAGCAGCAATGGATAAAAGTAACCGCGCAAAGATTTTGGAAATGAAAAATCCCAGACTTTTGAGCTCAGGTCCCAATAGTTATAGGCATCACCCAGGAATGTCTGTGGGTTGATGTAAAGCTGGGCCATGAACATCAGTAGCGTGGCCAGTATGAAGGCGACGAATTTCTCGCTTAGTCTGAAGGTATACATTGCCGATTGCTCTGACGGGGTGCGGGTATCGATTTTCATCGCATCCATGTTGTTGCTCCGTTTTCAACGAAGAGTGTGCTGGCTCGACGTGAAATAAATTCCGATAAACCCCGCATCTGCATTTTTGACTCGGCAAGGATGCGGGGCTGCAGGGTTATTCAGGTACGATCTTGACCCAGTCCAGCCGGGCAGAGTAACCGTAGTAATCATGGTTCGGGACCGTCTCGAACTCGAGTACATTGCGTCCCGTTTTCAAAAGTTTAGGGTCCACTGTCCCAGTGAACTTTCCAACCTCGCTCCATTCAACAGGAATCTCTGCGCCGTTGATTCTGAACTTCATGTTGCTGCGGCTCGCCTCGTTCGGGAACGCGTCGAAAAAACCGCTCAGTACGTAAGGCGCGTTTTTCGGCTCGATATCGAAGTAAAGTGACGCTTGCGGTGCATTCATCCAGGCCGTAGCAATGTGATTGAACCGGCGAGGTTCCCAATCTGCGTCGCGCCATCCAGAGCCAGCCGTAGGAAGGTCGAGATTCCACCAGTTGCCAAAGCCCCAGGAGTATTCATCTTTGGCCAATTGGTCGCGAAATTTGAAAAAGTCAAACCACGGTTTGGTTTCGGTAATTCCACGGTAGCGCAGGCTGGTCGGCGTATCGCCCGATTCCAGCTCCGTGCGGTAGGATGCCGATAAACCATTTTCCGCGTTCGGCTTTCTGTCCCCGACTACCACCGTGACCACTTTCGACTTGGAGAGCTTCATGCTCGGGGTAGCGGGTGCCAACTCCATGCCTGGGCCAGTAACAGGCGATGGAAAGTTGAATGTCCAGTCATCTTTGCCCTCCTCGCAAGTGCCCTTGCGTTGTACCGAAGGTGTTGGAGCTTGCCATTCGCGACTAGGCATATAGCAAACCTGAATGTCGTTGACGGGTTTGCCATAAATGTAAGTAAGAACGTTTGCCAGATCAGGATTCAAGAACATCCAGACATGATTGAGCTGATTGTTGTAGTCGAGTATCAACAGGGTCTTATCAGCTGCGTTGCCGTCGAAATTTTGAACAATGTCCCTGAGCGCGAGCTGCTGTTGCCTGGAAATTTCAATGTAATGGTGAAACTGGAACAGCTGGAAGGCGAGGCCAGTGAAGATGAGCGCGGCGAATCCTGCCGAGGTCAGTGCTTTGGATGCTTTGCTCAAAGCCCAGAGCATTGAGACTGCGAACAGGACGGCGCCCGGTGTGGCGAATAAAAAGGTCCGTTGGCTGATCGCCATATGCGGAGGCGAAAGCAGAAACGGAGCGTAGCCGATGCAAATAAGGGCGAGGCCGATCAAGGCGAGCCGGAAAACGATTGCGAGGTTGGCGCTTTTTTCTTCGAATGCGACGGGTTTTACTGATCTCTTCAAGAAGACATAAATCAATCCCATCAGTAGTGCAGTCGCAACTACCAGGTACCAATAACTGATTATCTCGATGCGAGTGATGCGCAGTGCATCGATCCAGCCGCCGAAGATACTGCGAAACAGGCCCACTTTGAACAGATTGGGATAGTACGTCATCAGCGTCGTCAGTGCGCTGCCGCCAGCCAGCACGCTTTGATAGCTTTTTACCAGCGGCGCAGTATGAATGACATAAGCAATATACGTCAGGGCGCCGGAAACCCAGATCACGTAGTACAGGCAATTGTCTTTCAGATTCGAAAACAATCGCTTGAATCCCGTCTGTGCGAACGCGACCAGAAACGGAATTGCGACGAGCAGCAGGGAGGCTTCATACATTGCACTGGCACAAGCCAGCAGGAAGCCAGCAGCCAGGCTCAGGAGTGTCCCGCGGAGTTTGCTGTTCTGGTCAGTTGCTGCGAGCAGCAAGACGCTGCCAATCAATACCAGGCTCAATGCCCAATTGATGTGGATCGCCCGGAACGAGAGCTGCATCGTGTCAGCTGGATAAATGATGACCAGAATGCTGGCGAACATTCCCCATTTGATAGAGCCTGTCACCCGCGTGGTAAGCAAACTCAATGAGGCGCCTTTGATCGTCAGTGCAACCATCAGCAATATGTGCCAGAAATTGAAACTGTTCGGGTCGAGAAAATAAGCAACCGCGTGGGGAAATACCGTCAGTGGTCGCAAGGCATGAGCAGGCAAGGGGCTTGAAATGTCTGTTACGAAAAACAGCCCCGCTCTGCTGAAGAGGCCGATTACACCCCATTCCTCAATAAGCCCGGTCAGCAAAAATCCGAAGGGCAGCCATATGAACACAACGGTCAGCAGTGCCGGAGCCAAGTGGGCAAGCCATAGCATCGACCTGCTATAGGTATGAATAGGCATCGCAGGCAATGCCGGTTTCGTAGTTGTCATGGGGCGCCTGTTAATCCTTCGCGGGCTTGGTTTTATGAGTTGCCTTGAGAACGACTTTGTTTAGAAGGTAACTTGAGGGTAGGAGAAGCAATATGACCAGAATCGGTGCGACAGCCTTGTGCATATTCAAGTGCTCGACCAGCACATTGAGTAAAACTGCGCCGAGTACGTACTGCACGAGATAAATGCTCGGATAAACAAGCATGCCGATTACCGAGTGCTCGACCTTGAACACGACTTTCGAGTTGAAGAAGTAGGCAAAGACTATTCCGGCAACATAGGCGATCGCATAGGCTATCTGGTAGTTGATCACATAGCTGAGCAACAGATAGAGGCAGTAGGTTATTCCGGTATTGAGTCCGCCGCCGATCAGGAAGCTGATCCAGCGGCGAACTTGCGGATTGTCCTTCAGTGTAGTCACGGCGTTGTTTTTTTTGCGGTCAGCTTGGTGAACTCTGAATAATCACGGATGTAATCGTCAGCTTCGTAATAGTCCGAGGTGAACACCAGCAGTACCGCATCTTCGGAATATTTGTACTGGATGCCCCAGGTCAGTGGCGGCAGATAGATGCCCTTGTTCGGAGCATCGAGCATCACTTCTGCTCGGTTGGTACCGTCGTCGACTACCACTGCACAGCTGCCTTTGACGCAAATCAAAAACTGGTGGCACTTGTGGTGGGCATGCTCTCCGCGGGTCTTCTGGCTCGGGACATTGAACACGAGAAAATAACGCTTGGGGGTAAACGGGATTTCCTTGTGGAACTCACCCACGGAGAGGTCGCCGCGCATGTCCGCAATGTATTTGAAGCGGTGGGTGGTGACATCGCCGACGCCGATACGTACTACCGCATCATCCTGCTCCTGGGTTTTGACGGCAGGAGTCTTGGTTGCATCACTGGATGCGGAGTTTTCCACGTAGCCTGTTATACGGGCCGGAGAGCCGGTCACGATGGCGTACGGAGGTACGGATTTGGTAACGACCGCACCTGCACCCACCATTGCGCCGGTACCGATGGTGACGCCAGGCAGAATGACCGCGCCGCCACCAATCGAGGCGCCGTCCTGAATGACCGTCTGCGAAAACGACTCCGGATATACCTTCGAGCGTGGGAACTTGTCGTTGGTGAACGTGGCGTTCGGGCCGATGAATACGTCGGAGCCGATCCGCAAGCCGTCCCACACGTAGACACCGGACTTGATGGTGGTGCGATCACCGATCACCACGTCATTTTCAATCAGTGAGTGCGAGCAGACGTTGACGTCGTCACCAATCACCGCGTCCGGGAAGACCACAACGTATTGCCAGATGCGTGTGTTCTTGCCGATCTTCGAACTCTTTACATCGGCGCTGGCGTGGATGAACGGCTCAGTCATTGGAATGTTCCTTGTTGTCGAGTTTCATGCAGACAATGGCAAGCGGTCGCTGCTTGCTGTTTTCGTAGGCGCGCCAGGCATAGGTGCCCACGAGTCCCAGGCCGAGCAGATTGAGTGTGCCCAACAAGAGCACCACCAGCATGGTGGCGGCATACCCTGGTACCTCGATAGCTCCAGACAGCTTCGCAATGATCACCATGAAACCGATGAACAGCGAAATGAGCGAACCCATGGCGCCCATGCGTGTGAGCAGTCTGATCGGGTAATCGGTAAACGCGAACACACTGTCCATCATGTACTCGAGCTTCTTCTTGAAGGTCCACGCCGATTTGCCTTCCAGGCGTGTCTGCCGTTCGTATTCGATGAACTTGCGCCGAAAGCCGAGCCAGAAAATAAGCGCAATCAGCGACGAGCGCGACTCGTTCAACTGCAGCAGCTGCTCGCGAAACGCTTTGTTGCAGCCGAAGATGTCGACCCCTCCTGGCGGCATGTCGTGCACCACCAGGCGGCGATACAGGCCCCAGAAGATCGATGACGCCATCCGACTGGAAAACGGATCCTGGCGGGCGTTGCGCGTACCGATGGCGACGTCGCACTCATCGTTGGCAAGCGACCTGAAAAAGTTGATCAGGAGTTCTGGCGGCTCTTGCAGATCAGCGGCCATCACACCGAAATAATCACCCTTGGCAGCCATCAGGCCGGTGCGTATGGCGGGGAACGAACCGAAGTTGCGCGAGTGGGCCAGCAATTGTGCGGAAAAGCTCATTGCGCCCAAAGCCTGTTTGAGCAGCAGAAACGAATCGTCAGGGCTGCCGTCCACGACGAATACCACCTCGAGCTGGTTCTCGAGGGTGGTGTTCATGTCCGTCAGCGCCTGGATCAGCCGGGGGATGGAATCCGCGTTTTTATAGACCGGGACGATGACCGAATATCTCATGCAGCCCATCCATTGACCGCAGCGATGACGTTGCCGACTTCTGCATCGCTCATTTCCGGGTAGCAGGGCAGCGTCAGGATCAGCGATGCCAGTTGTTCGGTATTGGCCAGGCTCAGGCCGGCAAACTGCTCACCGAACACCGGTTGTTTGTAGTCGGGAATCGGATAGTGAACGTCGGAGGCGATCTGCGCCTGACGCAAGTGCTGCTGCAGGGCGTCGCGCTTCGAGGACTTGATCACATACAAATGGGCCACCGAGGCCAGGCCTGCATCCTGCGCATGGCTGACCTCTGCGTGACGGATCTCGGTGCGGTAGCGCTGGGCAATTTCGCGACGGCGGGCATTGCCCTCATCGAGGTGCGGCAGGAACTCGGACAGGATGGCTGCCTGCATTTCATCCAGGCGGCTATTGCGGGCGCCCGCGAGCTCCACGCAGTACTTGGAGGACCAGCCGTACTGACGCAATTGCGCCACACGCTGGGCTATCGCAGCCGAATTGGTCACGACAGCGCCGCCGTCGCCCAGGGCGCCGAGATTCTTCGTAGGATAGAAGCTGAAACTGGAAGCGTCCCCGAAGGTACCCACCCGCTGACCATCGCGCTCGGCGCCATGAGCCTGGGCGCAATCTTCCAGCAGGGCAACCTTGTGCGCCGCGCAGTACGCGGCGATCGCCTTGATGTCCGGCACTGCCAGACCATACAGGTGGGTGACGACTACGGCTTTGGCCCCGGCTTCGATCGCCTGCTTGACGCTCGCCAATGTGACTACATGAGTGTCCAGGTCAACATCCATGAACAGCGGAGTGGCGCCGATGGCCAGTACCGATGTGGTGGTGTACATGCCGGCATTGGCCACTGTAGCGACCTGATCGCCATCAGCGACACCGAGTGCCTTGAGCGCCAGCTCAATGGCGTCGGTTCCATTGGCGACGCTGACGCAATGGCCAGCCTGCAGATACTCTGCGAATGCCGTTTCAAAGCGTTTGACTTCCGGTCCTAAAACCACCCACCCGCTGTCGACCACGCGCTGCACCGAAGCATTAATCTGCGACTTGAACTTGTCGATCTTCGCTGCGAGGTTGTTGATCTGTTGCATGGGTGCTCTCCATTTCGAAGCAAAAGGCGTCTGCTATCTTGATTTTGGCCGGTGTTAGCCGAGATTTGGCGTGATGACGGATCTGAAAATCCTGTAGCGGCGAGCGCTCTGATCACTTTTCCGCACGGATTCTATCCGTACCCTGAGTCCGCTCCAACAGCAAAGTGCAATTAGCGCCAGTGTCGGGCTTTGCGGGGGATGCAGCGTGCAGCATTGCTATCGCCACAGAAGTGGCTATGACGTCGACGATTCAATAAACTGCCCGCCTCAAGTCGATAGCCGATCCGATTTTCCTGGCGTCGCGCCACACGCGCAGTTCCGCCACTTGCAACAGCGTCGCTGCAGTGTGTTTGCAGCATCCATTTCTTCCAAGGGTCGCCCATGAGCACCAAGACATTTCTGGTAACGGGTGGCAACGGTTTCGTCGGCCGGGCATTGATCGGGCAATTGCTCGCGTCAGCCGACTGCCGTGTCGTGGCCCCTCTGCGCCGCGCCGAAACGGCCGTCGACCCTCGCATGCGTGCGATCCAGTGGTCCGGTCTTGGCAGCGGGCAGGATCTGTCGGAAGCGCTGCAGGGCGTCGATTGCGTCATTCATGCGGCAGCCCGGGTCCACGTCATGAACGAGGTGGCTGTTGATCCGCTGGCAGCGTTTCGTCAGGTCAATGTCCAAGGCACTCTGGATCTTGCCCGGCAAGCTGCGGCGGCCGGAGTGCGGCGTTTCATCTTCGTCAGTTCGATCAAGGTCAATGGCGAAGGTACTCCGCCGGGCCGGCCGTACTGCGCCGACGACGTACCTGCTCCGGTCGATCCGTACGGTATCTCGAAATACGAGGCGGAGCAGGTGTTGCAGGCGCTGGCGAAGGAGACTGGCATGGAAGTCGTGATCATTCGACCGGTGTTGGTTTACGGGCCTGGGGTCAAAGCCAATTTCCTCGACATGATGCGCTGGCTCGTTCGAGGCGTGCCGCTGCCATTCGGTACTGTCGACAACCGACGCAGCCTGCTGGGGCTGGACAATCTGATCGACCTTTTGCTGACGTGCGTCGAGCACCCGGCCGCTGCAAACCAGGTATTCCTGGCCAGTGATGGTGAAGATGTGTCGACCACTCAACTGTTGCGCAGGCTTGGCATCGCGCTCGGCAGACCGGCCCGGCTGGTGCCGGTCCCTGTCGGCTTGATGAGCGGTGTGGCCAGGTTGCTGGGGCGTGAAGCCCTGTCGCAGAGAATCTTCGGTTCTCTGCAGGTCGACATCAGTAAGAACCGCCAACTATTGAACTGGGTGCCTCCTGTGCCCCTTGATCGCGCCTTGAGCCTGACGGCGCAGCATTTTCTGGATACTCGCGAAATATGAATTACGGATGGTTCATCGCGATCATCGCGCTTTTCTCCCTCACGCTGACTTGGGCATTGCGCCATTACGCACTGTCACGCAGTCTGATGGATATTCCCAACGCGCGAAGCTCGCATTCGGTGCCAACCCCGCGCGGGGGCGGGGTGGCGATTGTTCTGACATTCATAGTGGCGCTGGTTTATCTGCTGTGGCGGGATCTGCTCGCGTTTGCGCCATTTCTGGCCATCGCCGGGGCGGGTACGCTGGTCGCCGTGGTTGGTTTCATGGACGACCATGGACACATCGCCGCACGCTGGCGCTTGTTGGGGCATTTTGCCGCGGCGATCTGGTTGCTCTGGTGGATGGGCGGACTGCCTGCCTTGCGGATTTGGGGCGTGCTGGTCGACCTGGGCGTTGTCGGTGATGTGCTGGCGGCCTTTTATCTGGTCTGGCTGCTCAACCTCTACAACTTCATGGATGGCATCGATGGTATCGCCAGTGTCGAAGCCATTTGCGTGTGCCTCGGCGCCTGTCTTCTTGGCTGGCTGGGTGGCTGGCCGCAGCTGATATGGGCCCCGTTGTTGCTCGCAGTTTGCGTCGGCGGTTTCCTGTTCTGGAATTTCCCGCCCGCGAGGATCTTCATGGGCGATGCCGGCAGCGGGTTTCTCGGTATCGTGCTGGGAGGCTTGTCGCTCCAGGCGGCAGGACAGAATGGCGAACTGCTGTGGGGCTGGTTGATTCTGCTCGGCGTATTCATTGTCGACGCGACGTTCACGCTGTTTCGGCGCCTGCTGCGCGGCGATAAAGTTTATGAGGCGCACCGCAGTCATGCCTATCAATATGCCTCTCGTCGGTTTGGCAGTCATCTGCCCGTCACTATTGCCGTTGCCGTGATCAATATGTTTTGGCTGTTGCCGATTGCCGTGGCCGTCATGCATTTCGGTCTGGACGGGAGCGTGGGCATTATTGTCGCCTATGCTCCTTTGCTGTGGCTGGCGATCAGGTATCGCGCCGGCGAACTGGAAAAGAGCTCGGAGATCCGCGGGTAACAGTTCTGTCATTTGGGTTTACAGTGCAGGGCATGCCAGCAGTTGCGCAGAGGGATACAGCAGTTGAAGGGAGAAAACTGAGTGTTTGAAGAGTTGATGGACAAGGTTCGGGAACGGCTCGTCGCATTGCCAAGGCGACGCAAGCGCCTGATTCAGGTGGCAACGGACATCGTCCTGGTCTGGGCAGCCCTGTGGCTGGCGTTCATCGTGCGCCTGGGCATCGATGACATGTATAACCCGTTCAGAGTGCATGTCTGGCTGTTTGTCTGCGCACCCGTGGTCGCCATTCCCCTGTTCATCCGCTTCGGTATGTACCGGGCGGTCATGCGCTATTTCGGCAATGATGCCCTGATTGCCATCATCAAGGCCGTCAGTCTCTCTTCGCTGATCCTGGCCGTTGTCGTGTACTGGTACAGCAACCATGAGGCTGTGGTCCCACGTTCGATCATCTTCAATTACTGGTGGTTGAGCCTGGTCATCATCGGCGGACTGCGCCTGTGCATGCGCCAGTACTTCATGGGCGACTGGTTCACTGCAGCACAGCACGTGCCCTTCACCAATCGTGATAACGGCCTGACCAAGGTCGCCATTTACGGCGCCGGCGTCGCCGGCAATCAGTTGGTTGCCGCGTTGCGCATGGGCAAGGTGATGCGCCCCGTGGCTTTCATCGACGATGATGCCAGTATCGCTGACCGTTCGATCTCGGGTCTGCATGTCTATAAACCCAAGCACATTCAGGAAATGATCGACGTCACCGGTGCGCAGGAAATCCTGCTGGCCCTGCCATCCTCCACCCGGGCCAGGCGGCGGGAAATCCTCAATCTGCTCGAGGGTTTTCCTCTGCATATCCGCAGCGTGCCGAATTTCACCGATCTGGCCAGTGGCAGGGTGAGAGTCGAGGATATTCAGGAAGTCGACATTGCTGACCTTTTGGGGCGCGATGCGGTGCCGGCACAACCGGACCTGCTCCAGCGCTGCATCAAGGGCAAAGTGGTCATGGTGACCGGTGCCGGTGGGTCGATCGGATCCGAGCTGTGCCGGCAGATTTTTTCCTTGGAACCGACCACGCTACTGTTGTTCGATCACAGTGAATTCAATCTCTACAGCATTCTGTCCGAACTCGAGCAGCGCAGTTGCAGGGAGTCGGGAAAGGTCAGACTGCTGCCCATCCTCGGCTCCGTGCGCCATCCGCACAAGCTGCTGGACGTGATGAAAACCTGGCACGTCGACACTGTTTATCACGCCGCCGCTTACAAACATGTACCCATGGTCGAGCACAATATTGCCGAAGGTGTGCTGAACAACGTGATCGGCACCTTGAACACTGCGCAGGCCGCCCTGCAATCGGGTGTTGCCAATTTCGTGCTGATCTCTACCGACAAGGCTGTACGCCCGACCAATGTGATGGGCAGTACCAAACGCCTGGCCGAGTTGGTGCTGCAGGCGCTCAGTCACGAGATTGCTCCGGTACTGTTTGGCGACAAGTCCAACGTTTCAAGGGTCAACAAAACCCGCTTCACCATGGTTCGGTTCGGCAATGTGCTGGGGTCGTCCGGCTCGGTGATCCCGTTGTTCCACAGCCAAATCAAATCCGGCGGGCCGCTGACAGTTACCCATCCGAAAATCACCCGCTACTTCATGACCATCCCCGAGGCGGCGCAGTTGGTGATTCAGGCCGGCTCCATGGGGCAAGGTGGCGATGTATTCGTGCTGGACATGGGCGAGCCGGTGAGGATCGTCGAGCTCGCCGAGAAAATGATCCATCTCTCCGGTCTGAGTGTGCGCTCGGACCGCAATCCGCAAGGCGATATTTCCATCGAGTTCACCGGGCTGCGTCCCGGCGAAAAGCTCTACGAAGAGTTGTTGATCGGCGATAACGTCGCCGCCACCCCGCATCCGATGATCATGAGCGCCCATGAGGACCATCTGCCATGGGATGTACTGAAAGCCCGGCTAAGCGAACTGCTGTCAGCCGTTGATAGCGACAACTACACCCACGTCCGGCAGCTCTTGCGCGAAACCGTCAGCGGCTATACACCCGACGGCGACATCGTCGACTGGATCTACCAGCAACGCCGCCTTGAGCCTTGATTGTTTCACATTCTGTAACGCACGCATTTTTGACATCGCTCCAGCATGACCTACGTTTGTAGAGCAGCTTCGGAAAAGCTGCTTTCTAAAACGATGATGGAGCGTCACTTATGCGTACCGGTTATTTCTACTCGCTGATCTTTGCTTTCCTCACCAGCGCCTCGATCGCTGCCATTGCTGCCCCTGTAGCCCCGACCGAGACAACAAAAGCGCCTTCGCTGATGGAGGCGGCTGCGCCCTCGGCAAGCGCGAAGGTCGATCTCAACGGCGCGGATGCGGCGACGCTACAAAAGGAGCTGTCGGGTGTGGGAGAAGCGAAGGCGCAAGCGATTGTTGCGTATCGTGATACAAACGGGCCGTTCGCATCGGTGGATGAGTTGCTGGAAGTGAAGGGGATCGGCAAGGCGATTCTGGATCGCAACCGTGAAAAGCTGGAAGTGAACTAAGCTGACAGTTTAACGCCGAGAGGCCGGTCATTGACCGGCCTTTTTATTGGCTGTCGACCAGTGGAGGCTTACAGGCTAAACATTACGGGTATCATATTGCGCCTTGATTATGCCTATAATAAATTCCGCTTGGGGCTGATTCAGCAGCCGAAACGGCAGCGGCCGAGCTGCTCGGCATTTCGTCGCTGACGCAGTAGCCGAATCGCAGCACGCCGCGATACGTCGAATATTTGAATTGATAAAGGGGTCACCACGGTATGAACCAACGTCGAGTCGTCGTCACGGGCATGGGCCTGGTTTCACCCTTGGGCAGTGATGTTGAAATCGTCTGGAAGCGTTTGCTCGCCGGGCATTCCGGGTTGCGCAATTTGCCTGACGCGGTCGTGGCTGATCTGCCGACCCGGGTGGGCGGCAGTGTGCCGACGGTCGAGGAGGACGCCGAGGCCGGGTTCGACCCGGATCGCGCGACGCCACCCAAAGAACAGAAGAAGATGGATCGCTTCATCCTGTTTGCCATGGAAGCGGCGCGGCAGGCTTTGGAGCAGGCCGGCTGGCATCCAGCGGACCCTGAAAGCCAGGAGCGCACGGCGACGATCATCGGCTCGGGCGTCGGCGGCTTCGGGGCCATTGCCGACGCCGTGCGTACCACCGACAGCCGTGGTCCTCGGCGTTTGTCACCGTTCACCATTCCATCGTTTCTGGTCAATCTCGCGGCCGGTCATGTCTCGATCCAGCATGGCCTGAAAGGGCCGTTGGGCGCACCGGTGACCGCATGTGCCGCCGGGGTTCAGGCGATCGGCGACGCGGCGCGGTTGATTCGCTCGGGAGAGGCGGACATCGCCGTATGTGGCGGCGCGGAGGCGTCGATCGATCGCGTCAGTCTGGCCGGTTTCGCCGCCGCGCGGGCGTTGTCCAGCGGTTACAACGACACCCCTGAGAAAGCTTCCCGTCCCTTCGACAGCGGGCGCGATGGCTTCGTGATGGGTGAGGGGGCCGGCCTGCTGGTCATCGAGTCGCTGGAGCATGCTCTGGCGCGGGGGGCAAAACCGTTGGCCGAACTGGTGGGCTACGGCACCACCGCCGATGCGTATCATCTGACCGCCGGGCCAGAAGACGGCAGCGGCGCGCGGCGGGCGATGCAACTGGCTTTGGCCCAGGGTGGCGTGACGCCGGCGCAGGTGCAACATCTCAACGCTCACGCCACTTCAACGCCGGTTGGCGACCTGGGCGAGTTGGCCGCGATCAAGGCGGTGTTCGGTGCGCAGAACAAAATCGCCGTAACGTCGACCAAATCCGCCACCGGTCATTTGCTCGGCGCGGCGGGTGGGCTGGAAGCGATTTTCACCCTGCTGGCGATCCGTGATCAGGTGGTGCCGCCGACGCTCAACTTCGAAAACCCGGATCCAGCGAGCGAAGGGGTGGACATTGTCCATGGCGAGGCGCGGTCGATGTCGATCGAGTTTGCGTTGTCCAATGGCTTCGGTTTTGGCGGGGTCAATGCGAGTGTGTTGTTCAAGCGCTGGGGAGGTTAATCGGTCGATTGCTTGAGATGCTCGCGGGTGACGTCGAGGATGCGCTGAGCGAAGTCGGCATCGGCGACGCTGCGCGACAGCAGCAGTGCACCCGCCAGGGTCGCCATGATGACAATGCTGCGATCGGCAATATTGTCGCCTGCGAGTGTGCCTTGAATCTGGCTGAGCCGAGCATTGAGGACTTCGTCGCTGGTTGGGCTCGGCTGGCCGCGCAGGCCCAGCTCTGAGGAAATGGTCAGCAGCGGGCAGCCTTCGTGGGGCGAGGTCTGATGCCACTCTGACAGGTAGGTATCGATAAAGACCTGCAGAGGGTTTTCCTGCGCGAAGATGTCTTCGCACAGGCCCGCGACCTGCGCGCCGGCCGCTTGCAGGGCTTTTTCGACCAGTTCTTCCTTTGATTTGAAGTGCGAGTAGAAACCGCCATGGGTCAAGCCGAGGGCTTTCATCAAAGGTTGCAGGCCGGTCGCGCCGATGCCGTCCTTGCGAAAGCGCGCCGAGGCTTCCTTGATGATGCGCTGATGGGTCTGGGCTTTGTGATCTGGCGAGTAACGCATGTGGAGCTCTCCGCGACGATGTTGCCATCTTAACCACGGAAGATTAAATGGTGACTGTACTTCTAAAATCTAAAAAGCCTGCCAGTAAGTCCGATTGCATTGGAAAAACCAACCCCGCCATTGCAGCGGGGTCTGGTGTCAGCGGTCCTGTGCGTCCTTGGCATCCGCTTCGGCATTGCGCTGCGCGACGCGCTTGCGTTCTTCATCGGTCAGTTCGACCTTGTTGGCGGTGTCGCGCAACATCATCAATCCGCCAACAATCGAGCCGATCGCAACGACCAGAATCAACCAGGCATACCAGGGCATAACGGCTCTCCTTAATGGCAGCTCGACGGGCGAGGATTTCGCCGTGCGATGCTGCATACCACTTTTGAGCGAAGTGAACTCGCAGTGGTTCCCTTCCAGGCCGCTTGCCCCCGGGTGGATCCCAAATTTTTGTAGGGGACGGGGCGTTACAGGCCTGTGAGCATCGCATCCGCCGGTGCATCGGCGCGCAGTTGTCCGGTCAGCAGGAAGTAACAGAACCCGACCGCCATGAAGCCGAGGAAAATCAGCCCGATCAGCGTGTTGAACCACGCCATCGCCACCAGGCAAACCACGGCCAGCATCAGCGCAATCAACGGCACCAGCGGGTAACACGGCGCCCTGAAGGTGCGCTCCAGATTCGGTTCCGTTTTACGCAGTTTGAACAGGCTGAGCATGCTCATGATGTACATCACGATTGCGCCGAACACGGCCATGGTGATCATCGCAGCTGTCAGTGTCATGCCGCCGAGGTTGATCAGGCCATCGCTGTAGATCGCGGCAATGCCGATGAGCCCGCCGGCGATGATCGCGCGGTGTGGTGTCTGGAAGCGCGAGAGCTTAGCCAGCGAAGCAGGCAGATAGCCGGCGCGGGCGAGGGCGAAGAACTGTCGGGAGTAGCCGAGGATGATCCCGTGAAAACTGGCGACCAGGCCGAACAGGCCGATCCACACCAGCATGTGCAGCCAGCCGGAGTTGTCACCGACCACGGTTTTCATCGCTTGTGGCAACGGATCGTTGATGTTGGCCAGGGTGCGCCAGTCGCCGACGCCGCCGGCGAAGAACATCACGCCCATGGCCAGCAGCACCAGGGTCAGAATGCCGCTGATGTAGGCTTTCGGGATCGTGCGCTTGGGATCCTTGGCTTCTTCGGCGGCCATCGCTGCGCCTTCGATGGCGAGGAAGAACCAGATGGCAAAGGGAATCGCCGCGAACATCCCGGCAATCGCCGGCGCGCCGAAGACGTCGGAGCCGGCCCAGCCATTCAGCGCGAAGTTGCTGAAGCTGAACGCCGGCGCGACCACGCCCATGAATACCAGCAACTCAGCCACCGCCAGCACGCAGACGATCAGCTCGAACGTCGCCGCCAGTTTCACCCCGAGAATGTTCAGGCTCATGAACACGATGTACGCGCCAACCGCTGCGTGTTTCGGGTCGAGGGCCGGAAATTGCACATTCAGATAAGCACCGATCGCCAAGGCAATCGCCGGCGGGGCGAAGACGAATTCGATCAGTGTCGCCAGCCCCGCGATCAATCCGCCTTTCTCGCCGAACGCACGGCGGCTGTAGGCGAATGGTCCGCCGGCATGGGGAATTGCGGTGGTCAGTTCGGTGAAACTGAAGATGAAACAGGTGTACATGGTCGCGACCATGAATGAAGTCACCAGAAAACCCAGCGTGCCCGCCACGCCCCAGCCGTAACTCCAGCCGAAATATTCCCCGGAAATCACCAGCCCCACGGCAATGCCCCACAGGTGCAACGTGCCCAGCGTCGGTTTGAGTTGTGTGTTCATGCGCTTGCTCCCGCAATGGTTGGAAAGCTCCGGGGAGGGCGCGTGCAGTGGGCGTGCCATTGCCGTGAAACAAGTCGTAATGAGTTCAAAGCTGTCGCAGCGGGGATGATTGGCGCTGGATGTGTGGGTTTTGTGCGCCAGTTGGGTGCGATGTTGTCTGCGCCGCCGCCTTCGCGAGCAGGCTCGCTCCTACAGGGCAACGCATTCCAAATGTAGGAGTGAGCCTGCTCGCGATGGGGCCTGTACAAACACCAGAAATCTCCCTGTAAAGCCCGCATAAACCCACTCTTTACGCTTTCTTTATGTCCTGCGCCGCGCCTCGCTCTCGTTCCTTTACAGCGACCTTCCCGACAATCAGCGCACACACGGCAATACGCCGTAACACGGAGATCTTCCATGAGCGTTCTGGACGGGGTGTCACTGCTGTTGGCAGTGGGGCTGTTCATTTATCTGTTGGTTGCGCTGTTGCGCGCGGACCGGAACTAGGAGCGGCTATGCACAGTTATGACTATTGGCTGATCCTCGGGTTTTTCGCGCTGGTCCTGTTGCCGGCGCCGTTTCTCGGGCGCTTTTATTACAAGGTCATGGAGGGCCAGTGCACCTGGCTGACGCCGATTCTCGGCCCGGTCGAGCGCGGTTGCTATCGTCTCGCCGGGGTCGATGCGCAGGCGGAGCAGAGCTGGCAGAAGTACACGCTGGCGCTGCTGGCCTTCAACCTCGCCGGTTTCCTGCTGCTGTTTGCGATTCTGCTGTTCCAGGACCACCTGCCGCTGAACCCGCAAAACCTGCCGGGCCAGGAATGGACGCAGGCATTCAACACCGCGGTCAGTTTCATGACCAATACCAACTGGCAGTCCTACAGCGGCGAGGCAACCCTCAGCTACCTGAGCCAGATGGTCGGCCTCACCGTGCAGAACTTCGTCAGCGCTGCCACCGGCCTCGCCGTTCTGGTCGCGCTGTGCCGTGGCATCGGCCGTAAATCGACGAAAACCCTCGGCAACTTCTGGGTCGACATGACCCGCGCCACGCTCTATGGCCTGCTGCCGCTGTGCCTGCTGCTGGCGCTGTATCTGGTCTGGCAGGGCGTGCCGCAAACCTTCGCCCAGTATGTGAATGCCGTGACCTTGCAGGGCGTCGATCAAGTGATCCCGCTCGGCCCGGCCGCCAGCCAGATTGCGATCAAGCAACTGGGCACCAACGGTGGCGGTTTCTTCGGCGTCAACTCGGCGCATCCGTTCGAGAACCCGACGGCGTGGAGCAACCTGTTCGAAGTCGCTTCGATCATCCTGATTCCGGTGGCGCTGGTGTTCACCTTTGGCCACTACGTCAAGGATCTGCGTCAGAGCCGCGCGATCATCGCCTGCATGCTGGCGCTGTTCCTGATCGGCGGCGCGACCTCGCTGTGGGCCGAGTATCAGCCGAATCCGACCCTGAACAACGCCGCCGTCGAGCAGACCGCGCCGCTGGAAGGCAAGGAAGCGCGCTTCGGCACCACCGCCACGGTGCTGTGGTCGGTGACGACGACGGCGGCTTCGAACGGTTCGGTCAACGCCATGCATGACAGCCTCAACCCGCTCAGCGGCATGGTCGCGCTGGTCAACATGATGGTCGGCGAGGTGATCTTCGGCGGTGTCGGCGCCGGGCTGTACGGCATGTTGCTCAACGTGCTGATCGCGGTGTTCCTCGCCGGTCTGATGATCGGCCGCACCCCGGAATACCTCGGCAAGAAACTCCAGGCCCGCGAAGTGCAGTTGCTGGTGGTGACGCTGCTGGTGATGCCGGTCGGCGTGCTGGTGCTCGGCGCCATTGCTGCGGTGCTACCCGGCCCGGCGGCGACCATCAGCAACCCCGGCCCCCATGGTTTCAGTCAGTTGCTCTACGCCTACACCTCGGCCAGCGCCAACAACGGCTCGGCATTCGGTGGCCTGAGCGCGAACACCCCGTTCCATAACCTGATGCTCGGCCTGGGCATGTTGATCGGTCGATTCGGCTACATCCTGCCGGTGCTGGCATTGGCCGGCAGCCTGGCGATGAAGAAAAGCGCACCGGTCGGCCAGAACAGCTTCCCGACGCACGGCCCGCTGTTCGTGACCCTGTTGACCGTGACCATTTTGCTGGTGGGCGGCCTGACGTTCTTGCCGACGCTGGCGCTCGGTCCTGTCGCCGAACATTTAAGTATGGGCTTCCAAGGAATCCATCCATGAATATGCCTGCAATCAAACCCGCCGCTGTCAAGGCGCCGGAACAAGCAAAAACCGCGATCTCGGCCCTGTGGCGGCCGGCGCTGGTGCAAGCCTTCGTCAAGCTCGACCCACGGCAACTGGCGCGTTCGCCAGTGATGCTGGTGGTCGAACTGACGGCGATTTTCACCACCGTGCTGTGCTTCATCCCGGATGCCGACGTGCCGACCTTCGTCGCCGCACAAATCGCCCTGTGGCTGTGGTTCACCGTGCTGTTCGCCAACTTCGCCGAGGCCTTGGCCGAAGGTCGCGGCAAGGCCCGCGCCGACAGCCTCAAGGCCGGCAGCGAAGGCCTCAGTGCGCGCTGCCGCCAGGCCGATGGCAGTTTCAAGATCGTGCCGGCTGCCAATCTGCGCAAGGGCGACGTGGTGCGTGTCGAGGCCGGGGAGATGATCCCCGGTGACGGCGAAGTCATCGAAGGCATCGCGGCGGTCAACGAAGCGGCAATTACCGGTGAATCGGCGCCGGTGATCCGCGAGTCCGGCGGCGACCGTTCCGCCGTTACCGGCAACACGCGGCTGGTGTCCGACTGGCTGCTGGTGAAGATCACCGCCAACCCCGGTGAATCGACCCTCGACCGCATGATCGCGCTGGTCGAAGGCGCCAAACGCCAGAAGACCCCGAACGAAGTGGCACTGGACATTCTGCTGATCGGCCTGACCCTGATCTTTCTGCTGGTGGTCGTCACCCTGCAACCGTTCGCGCACTTCGCCAATGGCAGCCTGCCGCTGGTGTTCCTTGTGGCGTTATTGGTCACGCTGATTCCGACCACCATCGGCGGTCTGCTGTCGGCCATCGGTATCGCCGGGATGGATCGTCTGGTGCGCCTCAACGTGATTGCCAAGTCCGGTCGCGCGGTGGAAGCGGCGGGTGACGTGCATGTGCTGTTGCTCGACAAGACCGGCACCATCACCTTCGGTAACCGTCGTTGCAGCGCGGTGTATGCCGCGCCGGGTGTGACCGGCCGTGAGCTGTCCGAAGGTGCGTTGTTTGCGTCGCTTGCCGATGAAACCGCTGAAGGCAAATCGATCGTCGAGTTCCTCCGTGGTCTGCATCCACAACCGGAGCCTGCCCTGGAAACCCTGACCGCCGTACCGTTCAGCGCGGAAACCCGCTTGTCCGGCGTGGATTATCAGGGCCGCGTGTATCGCAAAGGCGCGGTGGATTCGCTGCTGGCGTTTCTTGGTCAGCAACGCACCGATCTGGCCCCGGCGCTGGCGCGGGAAATCGACAGGATCGCCCAGAGCGGCGGCACGCCGTTGCTGGTCTGCGCTGACAGCAAATTGCTTGGCGCGATTCATCTGAAGGACGTGGTCAAACCGGGCATCCGCGAGCGTTTTGCCGAGCTGCGCAAACTGGGGATTCGCACGGTGATGGTCACCGGCGACAACCCGCTGACCGCTGCGGCCATCGCCGCTGAAGCGGGCGTCGATGACGTGCTTGCCGAAGCCACGCCGGAGAAAAAACTCGCGCGCATTCGTCACGAGCAGAACGACGGTCGCCTGGTCGCCATGTGCGGCGACGGTGCCAACGACGCCCCGGCACTGGCCCAGGCAGACGTCGGCATGGCGATGAACGACGGTACGCAAGCGGCACGCGAGGCGGCGAACATGGTCGATCTCGACAGCGACCCGACCAAGCTGCTCGACGTGGTGCAGATCGGCAAGGAATTGCTGGTGACCCGTGGCGCGCTGACGACCTTTTCCATCGCCAACGACATCGCCAAATACTTCGCGATTCTGCCGGCGCTGTTCGCCTCGATTTATCCGCAGCTGGGCGTGCTGAACATCATGCACCTGAGCAGTCCGCAGAGCGCGATTCTCTCGGCCATCGTCTTTAACGCGTTGATCATTGTCGTGCTGATTCCGCTGGCGTTGCGCGGCGTGCGCGTGCAGGCAGCGAGTGCGGCGGCGTTGTTGCGGCGCAATCTGCTGATTTATGGCGTGGGCGGGATTGTCGTGCCGTTCGTGGGGATCAAGGCGATCGACATGCTGCTTACGGCGTTGCATCTGGTGTGAGGCTGAAAAAAGCCCCTCACCCTAGCCCTCTCCCGGAGGGAGAGGGGACTGACCGAGGTGTTTGTGCGAGGTACGCCGACTTGAGATACCGAGCCGAACTCGGGTTTTGAACTGCACATAGATCGGCTCCCTTTCCCCCTCGCCCCCTTGGGGGAGAGGGCTGGGGTGAGGGGGAAAAGATCTCCCTGACACCCCGCAAAAGTTTGCCCAACGAATTCGAGGATCTTGAAATGTCCACAATGATACGCCCGGCCCTGACCCTGTTGGCACTGATGACCCTGGTCACCGGCGTCGCCTATCCACTCGCGGTCACCGGCATTGCCCAGGTCGCTTTTCCGGATCAGGCCAACGGCAGCCTGATCCACGACGCCGACGGCAAGGTTCGCGGCTCGTCGCTGATCGCCCAGGATTTCAGCGGCGACAACTGGTTTCACCCACGCCCGTCCGCCGGGGCTTTTGCCACAGTGGCCAGCAGCGCCAGCAACCTCGCGCCGAGCAATCCGGCCCTGGCTGCCCGAGTGATCGAAGACGCCCACAAACAACAAGTCCCCGGCCAGGGCCCGGTGCCACTGGCACTGCTGACCACCTCCGCCAGCGGCCTCGATCCGCACTTGCCACCGGCAGCAATTGCCTATCAACTGGCGCGTGTCGCGGCGGCGCGTAACCTGCCGGTGTCGACCTTGCAGCAACTGCTCGATAAGCACATCGAACAGCCGCTGGTGGGGCCGCCGGTGGTGAATGTGCTGGAGCTGAACCTGGCACTGCAAAACCTGTAGATCAAAAGATCGCAGCCTTCGGCAGCTCCTACATGAATCGCATTACCCTGTAGGAGCT